>NZ_JAXOJX010000013.1:0-114612 GCF_034427735.1 Azohydromonas lata | reverse complement strand
GCCAGCACGCCCGTCAGGACGATCACGGCCTCGCGCCGCGACACGCCGGCAGGCCGCGGCTTGACGGCCCGCACCGCGCCGCCGCCGCCCTGGGCAGCGGCTGAAGCCCCGCTGCCGCGCCGGTCCAGGTCGCGCAGCATCGTGTTGATGACGCTCATACCGCCCCCATCCATTCGAAGACCATGAAACCCAGCCCAAGCGCCGCCAGCGCGGCCAGGGCCGCGCGCGGCAACACCCGCGCGCGCAGCGACGCCGTGTCGGCGATGGCGCGGCGCATCTCGCGCCAGCCCACCCTGGGCCGGCCCGCGCCATAGGCGCACATCAGCGCCTTGTGCGCCACGATGTTCACCAGCCGCGGAAAGCCGCGCGTGCGCCACTTCAGCAGCCAGCGCGCGGGGGTGGAGAACACGCCCGCGCCCTGGTAGCCGGCCACCGACATGCGATGGTCCAGGTACTGCGCCAGCTCCTGGCGGCCCAGGGGCGCCAGCCGATACTCGAACGTGATGCGCTGGCGCAACTGCCGGATGGAGGGATGGTTGAGCCGCTCATCGAGCTCGGGCTGCCCAAAGATCACCACCTGCACCAGCTTGCGCTTTTCGGTCTCCAGGTTGGTGAGTAGCCGCAGCGTCTCCAGCGTCTCGATGGGCATGGCCTGCACCTCGTCCAGGCACACCAGCACGTGCCGCCCCTGTGCCGCCAGCTCCAGCAGGCGCAGGTTGAGCGACTGGATCAGCAGGTAGGCGTGATGGGTGCGCGCCGCACGCGCCAGCGGCTCGGTGCTCGCGCCCAGCTCGTCGGCCAGCGCCATGAGCAGCCCCATGGGCGTGAGGCAGGGGTTGGGCACGTAGGCCACCTGGAACTCCGAGCCCAGGCAGCCCAGCAGTTGCCGGCACAACATGGTCTTGCCGGTGCCCACCTCGCCGGTGATCTTGATGAAGCCCTCGCCCGTGCGCGCGGCCACCAGCAACGTGTTGAGCGCCTGCTGCGAGGAGTGCGAAGCGAAGAAGTAGCTGGTGTCCGGGGTGATGCCGAAAGGCAGCTCCCGGAGCTGGAAGTGTTGCGCGTACATGGCGGGGGAGCCCTTCTCAGTCCGTGCGCATGCGGCTGTCCATGTCCTGGATGCGGCGCGACGCGGCGGCGATGTCCTCGGCCCAATCCGCCTCCATCTTGACCACCGTGGGCTTGATGAGGATGACCAGCTCGCGCTTGCTGGAAGCCTGCTCCGCCTTGCGGAACAGCGCGCCGGCCAGCGGCACGTCGCCCGCGCCGGGAATGGCCGAGCGCGTGTTGTTGCTGCTCTCGGTCATGAGGCCGCCGATGACCACCATGGTCCCGTCCACGGTCTTCACCACGCTGTCGGTCTCGTTGACGCTGCTCACGGCCAGCGGCACGGCCGCCGAGCCGGCCTGCGTGGACGAGGGCTTGAGCTTCTCGGTGATGGCGTTGACCAGCGCGTGCACGTGCAGCGTGACGCGGTCGCGCTCGTCGATCTGCGGCGTCACGTCCAGCGAGATGCCGGAGAAGAAGGGCTGATAGGTCAGCGTGGGCGGCACCGACACCGCGGCCGACGAGGCCAGGCTGGTGGAGCCGGGCTGTATGGCGGTGATGAAGGGCTCCTCGGTGCCGACCTTGATCACGGCCTTCTGGTTGTTGAGCGTGGCGATGCGCGGGCTGGAGAGCACGTGCACGTCGCCCTGCGTCTCCAGGAAGTTGATCAGTGCCGCGAACTGCGAGCCGCGCAGCGCCAGGCCCACGCCGGCGGTGAAGGCGCTGGTGCCCATGCCGTCGAGCATCTGCCCGCCCAGGAAGTCCGCCAGCGTGGCGCCGGTGGCCACGCGCCCGGCGGCGGGCGTGCCGGTGGCGCCCACCAGCGCGGTGTTGGCCCCCACGCCGCCGCGCACCAGGCCGTCGCGGAAGGCGGCCCAATTGATGCCCTGCTGCGAGTCCTTGTTGAGCTGGACGTCGATGACCTTGGCTTCGATGATGACCTGGCGCTCCACGGTGAGCTGCATGGCGCGCAGCAGCCGCTCCACGGTGCGCAGCTCCTTGGGCATGCCGCGCACCAGCACCGTGCCGCTCATCTGGTTGACGCTCACGGCGCGGCCGTCGCCGCAGCCCTCCACGCCCCGCAGCCGCTCGCCGGTGGGCGCGTCGCCCAGGTAGGACACGTCGGCGCGGCTGGAGGCGACGGCGGCGCTGCCGCCGCTGCCGGCGGCGCCGGCGCGCGCGCCGGAGGGGCCGAGCTTGGGAATCTGGCAGGCCAGGATGGTGCGCATCGAGTCTTCGAGCTCGCCCCAGAAGTCCGACTTGGAGATGGTGCTCAGCGCACTGGCCTGCGTGGAGCCGTAGCTGGCCGCGCCGCCGCCGTTGCCTCCACTGCCGCCGCTGCCGCCGGAAGACGACGAGCCGCCGCCGCTGCCGCCGCTGCCGGAGGAGCCCCCGCCGCCGCCCGTGGCCGCGCCGGCCACGACCTGAATGTCGCTCACGCCGCGGCGCTGGCCCAGCGTGTAGTTCACGATGTAGAAGCGCGTCTGCAGCTCCGGCGGCTCCACGACGATGCGCGTGCCGGAGACGCTGTACTCGTAGCCGTAGGTCTCGCGTATGGAGTCCAGCGCCTCGAACACGGTGACGTTCTTCAGGTGCACGGTGAGCAGCTCGCGGCGGCTGGCGGCGGCCGCGGCCTCGCCCTGCGCGCCGGACACGGGTGCGGCCGGCAGGCCGGCCCTTGGGCTGAGCAGGATGCTCCAGCGCGAGTCCGACGCGATGGCATGCAGCACCTGGCTGATGGGTGCGTCGGAAACCACCAGGTCAAAGCGCGGCTCGGCCTGCGGCACGGCGCCGCGCGGCAGCGTGCCGCGCAGCGGCGGCAGCAGCGACTGGCTCACGGCCGGCGGCAGCTCAGGCGCCGGCGCGGGCCGGGGCTGCGCGGCCTGGCGCAGCGTCTCGTCGATGCGCTGCTGCGCGGAAGGGTCGCGTGCGCTCTGCGGAGAAGCGCAGCCGCCCAGCAGCACGGCCGCGGCAAGAAAGGCACAGGTTTTCATGGGCGTTCACCACCGTTGGAGCCGCGGGCGCCGGCCGCCGCGCGCGTGTTCTTGAGCACCGAGGGGTTGACCAGCAGCCGCTCGGAAGCGCCGTCCTCGCCGGAAAGGGTGACGCCCTGGGCGTCTATGCGCGTGACGCGCAGGCCGTTGACGCTGTCGCCCACGTGCACCATGCGCCCGTCGATGGCGGCGGCCTGGCGCCCGCCGCGCAGCAGGACGACGCGCAGCCCCGGCAGCGCATCGCCGCGCGCGGCGCCGGCATCCGGGCGGGCGTCGGCACCGGCGGCCGGGCGGAAGGACGCGCCCAGGCCGCTCATCGAATCCGCCGCCAGGGCGGCAGGGATCGCGACGGCGGCCGCGGCGGCGGCCAGGGCCAGCGCGGCCAGGCGCGCGCGCCGGGGGCGGCGGCGATGGTGGTCGGACTTCATGGGCGAGGCTCCGCGATGCATCAGTGGAAGGGCGTTTCCGCGCGATTGCTCAGCGTGTAGAGGCTCAGCTGCAGGCTGGCCTGCGGGAAGTTGGCGGCGCTGAACTGCAGCCGGTCCCAGTACAGCTCGCCGGGCGCGCGCTGCAGGCTCTGCAGGTAGCGCAGCAGCGCGGCGAACTCGCCGTCCAGCGCGATCTCGGCGCGGTGGCGGTAGATGGAGGGCATGTCCGGCAGCGCCACCGGCGCCGCGCTGGCGGCCTGCGCCGCGGCGGCGTTGGGGGCGCCGGGCTTGGACGCGGGCGCCAGCGCCTGGCGCGCCATGGCGGGGGTGAACACGGCCTCGGCCGGCAGCGCCTTGAGCTGGGTGATGGCCAGGCCGGGCACGCCGGAGGCCGTTGGGCGCAGCACCGAGCCCCAGGCCATGGGCTGGCTCACGGCGGCCAGCAGCTCGCGCGAGGCCGCCACGCGCTGCCGCAGCTCGCCGCGCTCGCGCTGCAACTGGTCGGCCGCGGGCAGCGGCGCCGTGGCGGGCTGGGCCGAGAGCTGTGCCTGCAGCGTGGCCAGCTCGGCGCGCAGCCGTTCGGACTCCTGCGCGGCGTGCGCGGCGGCGTCGCGCGCGGGGGTGAACCACAGCGCCTCGGCTGCGGCCACCAGCGCCAGCGGCACGCCGGCCACCACCATCACGCGCTCGCGCAGCGAGAGGTCCTCCAGACGGTTCAGGAGCTGCAGCAACTTGGCATTCATCATTCACCCCCGGTCATCAGCGCAGCCGGAAGGACACGGCGCCGCCCTGCCCGCCCTGGCCGCCGCCCTGCGGCAGCGGCTGCATCTCCAGCCCATCCAGCCGCGCGCCCAGGGGCTGCAGCAGCTCGTTGGCGCGGCGCGCGAAGCGCAGCACCGCCGCGCCGCTGCCGGCCACGCCCTGCACCTCCAGGCGCCGGCCGCCCTCGCCCACGTTGAGCGCCGTGAGCCACAGCCCCGGCTCCTTCACGCTGGCCAGCGCCCCCAGCGCCTGCAGGAAAGCGTCGGCGCGCCCGCCCTCGGCCGCGTGCATCGCGTCCGTCAACGCCTGCGCGGCCTGCGCCTGCGGCCTGAGCGACTCGACCTCCTGGCGCAGCTGCAGCACGCCGGCGTTTTGCGCCTGCTCGCCGCGCAGCGCGGCCAGCCGCGCCTTGGCCTGCGAGAGCTGCTGCGTCAAATCGTCGCGCTCGCGCCGCGCCCGGGACGAAGCGGAGGAAACGTCGCTGCCGTGGTAGGCCACGCCCGCCAGGGCCAGCGCCAGCAGCGCCGCCAGCGACTTGCCGACCCCGAACGTGGCCGCGCGCGGCTGCAGCAGGTTGATGTGGATGACGCTGGCGTGCCGGCTCATGCCGCCTCCCTCATGCCGCGCAGCGCCGCGCCCAGGGCCACCATGCAGCGCGCCTGCAGCGCGGCGGACTGCGCCAGGTGCGGCACCTCGGTGAGATCGAACACCTGCTCCAGCGCGAAAGGCAGCACCGGCTGCGCCAGCCGTGCGGACAGGAAGGTGCCCAGCTCCGGCCACCGCGGCGCGGGACCGACCAGCACGCTGGCGGGCGGCAGGCCGGGGTAGGCATGGCCCAGCACGTCCAGCGAGCGCTGCAGCTGCGTGGCGATGCGCTCCTGCTGGCGCTCGTGCGCGGCGGGGTCGGCGGCCCCCGGCTCCTCGGCCGCCAGCTCGGCGAAGCGGTCCAGGACCAGCGCGCCCTGGTGCGTGAACACCATGGCCACGCCCGCTGCCTCGGCGCTGAGCAGCGCCACGCTCTGGCCCGGCGGCTCCACCGCGCCGGCCAGGTTGCGCAGCGCCGTCTCGCGGATGTCCACCACCTTGGGCCGCACGCCAGCCGCACGCCAGGTGGCCAGCCGCGCATCCAGCGCCTCGGAAGGCGTGCTCACCACGTAGCCCTGGCGGCCGCGCGAGGGCGCCTGCTCCTGCGCGGGAATGGGCAGCCAGGCCAGGTTGTGCTCCTCCTGCGGCGTGTCCCCCTCGGTGCTCAGCGCCCAGCGCAGGCTTTGCAACAGCTCGCGCGCCGGCACCGCCGGCTCGGCCATCACGCGCAGCCGGTATTGAGAGCGCGAGAGCGTGCACAGCAGCGGCAGCCGCCGCTCCACCTGGCCCATGAGCCCGCGCAGCGCATCAGGCTCGGCCTGGGCGTCGGCGCACGCCACCTCCACCGCGGCCAGCACCCTTGGGCGCTGCCCGCCGCGCGCGGCACAGCGCACGCTCACGGCGCACATCGACCGCCCGTCGCCGCTGTCCAGCACCGTCCATCCGCTTGTATTGGCACCTAGTCCCATGTGTCCCACCTGAACCAGCCCGCGCGTTTACGCAAAGCCTCGTCCTGTTGTGAATCTCATGATTTGTTACGACGCCATTAAATACCCGCCCCTCATTCAAGACCATGCGCAAAATGTCCCGGCAAATACCGTGACAAGGCGGTACCCCATCCCCAGGATTGGTGAAAACCATCCCTCACTCATTCAAACAATCAAATATTGAACCGATGGCTTCACTGGTGGATCGGCAGGCCGAAACAGGCAGAAAACACAGCCCTTCAAACCAGGCCTTAAGCAAAAAAACTCCTGTCAGTCCACGACTTTTCGTGAAGAAGCCTTGGATTTAACAATCTCCTGATCTTTCATCGAAAGGTTTTTGCCGGCGCCAGCAATCCGTCCAGCCGCTATTGGGTAAACGCCTCCAGCCGCGCTGGGTAATGGCACGCGGTAGGTATTACCCATTTTGTTCAAGACCTTCCCCCAAAACCCGATCGAAACCCGATCAAAACCAGGACGCCGAATATTTCAGGGCATGGACTTATATGAAACGGTCCATTTAGCCTTGTAACGCGCCATCGACAGGGCCGACCGGCCAACCGCCGTCAGAAGGGATCCGGAGGAGGCGGCGGACGCGGACCGGCCAGGGGCAGCGCACCCCAAGACCGTTGACTTTTAAACCGTGAAGGAAACAGACATGAAGACGCGTTTCGGCAAGCTGGCTCAAAAGGGTTTCACGCTCATCGAGCTGATCATCACCATCGTGATCATCGGCGTGCTGGCGGCGGTGGCCATTCCGAAGTTCCAGAACCTCAGCGGCGACGCCGAGGTGGGCGTGGCCGCAGGCGTGGGCGCAGCCATCGCCTCGGCCACCTCGGTGAACTACGGGCGCAAGAACGTGCCCAATGCCACGGCCTGCACCGCGGCGAACACGCCTGCGGGCTGCACCTACTGGCCGCTGGCCGCCTGCACCGATCTGGCCGGCGCCGCGCTGACCGCCATGGTGGACGTCCCCGCCGGCTACGCGGTGACGGGCAACGCCCTGCCCATCACCGGCACCACGGCCGCCTGCACGCTGACCACGCCCACTGGCCGCACGGTCACGTTCAACGCCTACGGCGCCTGAGCGAGCCCTGAGGGCTGCTCCCGCCGCCGCAGGGCCCGAAGCCTTCGCGTGGCGGGAGCGCTTTCCGCCCATTCCTGGCCTGAGCACCCGCGCATGAACACAAGGCTGCGCCGCTCCCGGCAGGGCTTCACCCTGCTGGAAGCCATCTTCACCATCGTGCTGCTGACGGCGTTGGGCGGCTTCGCCATGGCCAAGCTCGCCACGCCGGCCAGCCTGACGGTGTCCACGCAGGCCCAGGCCCTGGCCGACCTGCTGCGCCGCGCCCAAGGCCTGGCCATGGCCCGCGCCCAGCGCATGGGCGTGAGCGTGGCGGTGGCCGGCGGCAACGGCCGCGTGGCGCTGGCCTGCACCACCGGCACCACGCCGTGCAACACGGACGAGAGCCTCACGTTCAGCCAGGGCGTGTCCCTGGCGGGCAGCGCCGTGGTCTTCAACACCTTGGGCCAGCCCCTCAACGCCGCCGGCACGCCGCTGGCGGCGGACACCAGTTTCACGCTGAGCGTCACCAGCGCCGGCAGCACGGCGACCTGGACCGTCACGGTCGCCGCGCTGACGGGGCGCGTGTCGGTCAGCCCCTGACCCCGGCAAGACGCCATGCACACGCCACGCCTTTGCACCCAAGCGCGCCGCGCCGCGGCGCGGCCCCGGGGCTTCGCCCTGCTGGAAACGGTGCTGGTCATCGGCCTGCTGGGCCTGGTGGCGGCCGGGCTGCTGAGCATGCAGCCCCGCGTCTTCGCCACCCAGAACGAGGCGCGCGACCAGTACGTGGGCCTGGAAATCCAGCGCGCCTGCGCCGAGCGGCTGCTGGGCCTGCGGCGGCAACTGGGCTTCACCAACGTCAACGCCAGCCTGTGCAACGGCTTGGGCGGCGTGGGCGGATTCGCCGCCAACCCCGGCGTGGCGCTGCTCGACGCCGCCGGCACCAGCATCACCACCTGCGCCAGCGCCACCTGCACGGCCACCATCACCCTCGCCCGCGCCAACGGCGCCGCCGCAGTGCTGCCGGCGCTCACGCTGCAGCTCAGCGCCTACTGAGGTCCGCGGCCATGGCTCCTGTCCCGTCCAGCGCCCGCCCTCGCCCCCGCCGCCACGCGCGGCCGCCGCGCCAGCACGGCTTCACGCTGGTGGAGCTCATCCTCTCGGCCGGGCTGCTGAGCCTGCTGGCCGTGACGGCCACCTTCTTCTGGGTCAACGGTTGGGAGCTGGCGCGCAGGGTCAATGCCGACAGCGCCGCGCTGGACGAGGGCCGCGCCGCGCTGGAGCGGCTGGCGCGCGAAATCCGCGAGCTCAAGTACGACCGCGCCAGTGCCGCCTACTGCGTGAGCACCATGACGGCCACGCAAATGGTGTTCAACAAGACCAGCGGCGGCTACGTCTCGGCCTGCGGCGGCGCGTCGCCGGCCTCGGCCAACGGCGACATCGCCGTCACCATCCAGTGGACCGCCAACGGCACCAGCCTGAGCCTGCGCTATGCCGGCAGCCTGGCCAGCCCCGCCGCCACGCGCACGCTCACCGGCTACGCCAGCGCGTTTTCCATGCGCTACCTGGACGCGGCGCTCGCCACCACGACCAGCGCCGCGGCGCTGCGCTTCGTGGAGCTGAGCCTCACCGTGCAGCCGCCCGGGCTGCAAGCCACCCAGACCCGCACGCTGGTGGCCGTGCGAAACAACTGAAGCCCCCCCATGACGCCCCGCCGACGCTCCCACGCCAGGCCCGCGGCCCAGCGCGGCATGGTCACGGTCGTGGCCATGCTCTTCCTCGTCGCCACCGTGGTGTTCGGCCTGACGCAGATGCTCAACATGAGCAGCGGCAACGTGGCCGAGAGCCAGCGCCAGGCCGACCGCACGGCCGCCTTCTTCCTGGCCGAAAGCGGCCTGGAACAGGCCCAGGCCAGCCTGGCCGCGGCGCTGGTGGGCAGCTACACCAACAACTCCTGCACCGGCATCGCCAGCACCTACACGCTGGGCCGCGGCACGGTGGGCCTGAGCGCCGTCTCCTCGCCCGCCAACTGCGACAACAGCGGCGCCACGCCCTGCGGCGCCTGCACCGTGACCTCGGTGGGCCGGGTGGGCAACACCCAAAGCACGCTGACGCAGGACATGAACCTCACCGTGCGCAACGGCGTCTACTGCAACGGCGCCACCACCGACTGCGCCAACTCGCCCACGCTCAACTGGCAGCTGCAGCTCCAGAACACGGCCGCCGTCGCCGGCATCGGCCTCTTCGCGCTCACCTACGACGAGCAGGGCAACAACCAGGCGAGCTGCGCCGCCGCCTCCAACTGCCGGCTGCAGATGAGCGTGAGCTCGCCGGCCGCGGGCAACAACAGCGTGGGCCTGATGGGCAACGCCGTGCTCATCCCGGCCGGCAGCACCTACCCCATCTACCAGACCATGACCAAGGGCCGCAACAACCTCGCGGAGGTGGGCGGCTTCTTCCTGGGCACCAGCGCGCCCACGCTCACCGGCCCCACCACGGCCGCCGGCGCGGCCAGCTACTGGAACACCCGCAACAACGACGCCACCTCCAAGACCGTGGGCTCCAACGGCAGCAGCACCGGCGGCACCAACGACGGCACGGCCACCAGTGGCGGCACGTGCGCCGCGCCCGGCACCACCACGCAGAGCTGCACCAGCTGGTGCCAGGGCGGCGACATGCTGGTCTTCTCCTTCTCCGCCAACGTCACGCAGCTCAGCGACGAGCTCAGCGGCGTGACCTTCGGCACCAACGCCAGCGCGGGCCAGAACGTGGCCATGACGCGCATCGCCAAGTACCCCAGCCCGCAGGTCACCGGCGCGCCGGCCAACGTGGACGCGGAAATCTGGTACGCGCGCAACCCCAACTTCACCGGCGCCTCGCCGCTGGCCGTCAACGCCTCCTCCTACAAGGGCCGCGGCAGCGGCGCCGTGGGCGCGCGCTGGGTGAGCAACAACGCCGACACCACCAGCATCAGCAGCGGCACGCTCACCGTGGGCGCCAGCTTCACGGGCCCCCCCGGCCAAGTCATCAGCGTGGGCGACACGGTGTCGTGGTCCGGCGGCAACGGCAACCCGAGCTGCCCCACCAACACCAGCTGCGGCACCGTCACGGCCCAGGTGACGCCGCTGCTGGCCAATGAACAGTTGGGCGGCCGCGGCCGCTACCAGCTCAGCGGCGCGCTCAACGTGCCCTCGGCCAACAACCGCACCTGGACGGTGAGCTCCACCGTGCTGCGCGTCTCGGCCTGCACCGTCTGCCACTTCGCGGCGGGCGACGCGCTCTCCGGCCTGGTTTCGGGGCGCAGCATCAGCAGCCAGGCCACACCGAACAACGGCTACGGCGCCACCGAGGCCACGGGCGGCGTGGGCCGCTACGCCCTCAGCGGCGCGGCCACCTACGTGGCGCCCGGCACCAACCTCTACGCCGGCACGCCGGGCAGCACGCTGTACCTGCCCGCCACGTCCAGCCAGCCCACGGTCACGTCGCCGCAGATGCTCATCGCGCTCAAGTCCGGCACCGGCGCGATCACGCCCGGCACGCGGGTGACGGCGGTGAGCGCGGCCAACGCCGCCACCACCGCCTTCACCGTGAGCACCACGCCCACCACGCCGCTGGACGGCGCCACGCTGTGCGCGGGCACCTGCGCCTTCTTCGTCCCCAACACCGACACCACCTTCGCCCTGGGCGGCGTCACCGCCAACTTCAACGGCTGGGCCGGCGGTTTCACCTGCCTCAAGGGCGTGGACCTCACGCCCCAACCCGTGACCAGCTCCACCACCAGCACCGCGCGCTGGACCGAGGCCGTGCAGTGAGGCCATGACGTGAAAACGCCCGCCGTCCGGCCCATCTCCGCAACCACCCCCCACAGCAAAGAGGCTCACATGCAAGCCACCACCAAACCCCTGACCCTGGGCACCGTGCTGATCGAGCAGGGCCTGCTGCGCCCCGACCAGCTCGCCCAGGCCCTGGCCGAGCAAAGGAACAGCGGCCAGCTGCTGGGCAAGGTGCTCGTGGCGCTGGACATGGCCAGCGAGGAGCAGGTGGGCCAGGCCATCGCGCGGCAGCTGGGCCTGCCCTTCGTGGACCTGCGCCGCTTCGACGTGCTGCCGGACGTGGTGCGCCAGCTCAGCGAGCAGCACGCGCGCCGCTTCGGCGCCGTGGTGCTGGAGCAGCGCGGGGACGACGCCTGCCTGGTCGGCGTGGTGGACCCCACCGACCTGCGCGCGCAGGACGCGCTGGCCCAGCTGCTGCGGCGCCACGTGGAGCTGGCCGTGATCACGCACGAGCAGCTGCTGGCCACCATTGACCGCATCTACCGCAAGACCGAGCAGATCGGCGCCTTCGCCCGCGAGGTGGAGCGCGAGATCGACGACCAGGACCGGGTCATCGACCTGACCTCCATGGGCGGCACGCTCAGCGACGACGAGGCCCCCATCGTCAAGCTGCTGCAGACCATCTTCGACGACGCCGCGCGCGTGAACGCCTCGGACATCCACTTCGAGCCCCAGGAGCACGCGCTGCTGGTGCGCTTTCGCATAGACGGCGTGCTGCACGTGCAGGTGCAGGCCGACCCGCGCATCACGCCGGCGCTCATCGTGCGCCTGAAACTCATGGCGCAGCTCGACATCGCCGAGCGGCGGCTGCCGCAGGACGGGCGCATCACGGTGAAGTCGGCCGACTCGCGCTTCGACATCCGCATGTCCACCATGCCCACGCAGTACGGCGAGTCGGTGGTGCTGCGGCTGCTGCGCCAGGGCGGCACGCGCCGGCGCATCGAGGACCTGATGCCGCCCTGGGCCGCCGAGCGCATGAACCGCGCCATCCGCGCGCCGCACGGCATCGTGCTGGTCACGGGCCCCACGGGCAGCGGCAAGACCACCACGCTGTACGCCGCGCTGGAAACGCTCAACGACCCCGGCGTGAAGATACTCACCGCGGAGGACCCGGTGGAGTACCGCATGGCGGGCATCAACCAGGTGCAGATCAACGACAAGATCGAGCTGACCTTCGCCCGCGTGCTGCGCTCGCTGCTGCGCCAGGACCCGGACGTGCTGCTGGTGGGCGAGATACGCGACAACGAGACGGCCGACATCGCCGTGCGCGCGGCCATGACGGGCCACATGGTGCTCTCCACCCTGCACACCAACGACGCGCCGGGTACGCCGGCGCGGCTGCTGGACATGGGCGTGCCCGGCTACATGATCGCCTCCACGCTGCGCGCGGTGGTGGCGCAGCGGCTGCTGCGCGTGTCCTGCGCCTACTGCGCCGAGCCCTACGAGCCCACGCCCAACGAGCGCGCCTGGGTGGCCCACCACGCCAGCGCCCACGAGCTGTCGCTGGCCAGCTTCCGCAAGGGCCGGGGCTGCTCGCGCTGCAACGGGCTGGGCTTCAACGGCCGCCGCGGCGTGCACGAGGTGCTGGAGATCAGCCTGCCGCTGACCGAGGCGCTGCAGCGGGCCGACGTGCAGAGCGTGGAACGCCTGGCGCGCGAGCAGATCGCCGGCCGCACCCTGGCCCACGGCGCCGTGGCCATGGCGCTGGAGGGCCGCACCACCGTGGCCGAGGCCATGACCATCGCCCACTGACCGTCGCGCACGGACCGTCGCGCACTCGGCGGCGCCATCACACCGGAGCACTCCACATGCAGACCTACCTCTACGAAGGCCGCAACAAGCTCGGCGAGCGCATGAAGGGCCGCATCGAGTCCACCACCCCGCAGGCCGTGGCCCGCTGGATGCTGGACAGCGAGATCTCGCCCGTGCGCATACGCCCAATGCCCAAGCCCGTGGAATCGCCCCCCTGGCTGGCCGAGATCACGGGCGAGAACAAGGTGCCCATCCTGGAGCTGCAGATGCTCACGCGGCAGCTGGCCAACATGGTGCGCGCGGGCATGCCGCTGCTGCTGGCCATAGAAGGCATTCAAAAGACCACCGGCCACAAGGCGCTGGCCAAGGCTTTGACTGCAGTGCGCAACGACCTGGATCGCGGCCTGGAGCTGAGCGCGGCCTTCTCGCGCCACCCGCACATCTTCGACGACTTCTACGTGAACATGGTGCGCGTGGGCGAGCAGTCCGGCCGCCTGGACGACTGCTTCCAGGCCCTGTACCGGCAGATCGAGTTCGACCGCGACATCCGCAAGAAAGTGAAGTCCGCCGTGCGCTACCCGAGCTTCGTGCTGGGCGCCGTGGCCATAGGCCTGGCGGTGCTGATGCTGTTCGTGATCCCGGTGTTCGCCTCCACCTACAAGAGCCTCAAGGCCGAGCTGCCGCCGGTGACGCAGGTGCTCATCGCCATCTCCAACTTCAGCCGCGAGTACTGGTGGGTGCTGGTGGCCGGCGGCGGCGGCGGGGTGGCGTTGCTGCGGCGCGGGCTGGCCACGGAGCGCGGGCGCTACCGCTGGGACAAGCTCAAGACCAAGCTGCCCGTGGTGGGCAGCATCATCTCCAAGTCCAGCGTGGCGCGCTTTTGCCGCAACTTCGCCATGGCCAGCCGCAACGGCGTGCCGCTGGTGGCGGCGCTGGAGCTGGCCGCGCGCGTGGTGGGCAATGCGTTCTACGAGCGGCGCATCCTGCAGATGCGCCGCGGCGTGGAGCGCGGCGAGGGTTTCACCCGCGTGGCCACCGGGGCGGGCATCTTCAGCTCCATGGAGCTGCAGATGATCAGCGTGGGCGAGGCCACCGGCGACGTGGAGGAAATGCTGGAGCAGATCGCCCAGATCCACACCGAGGACGTGAACTACGAGGTCAGCAAGCTCAGCGAATCGGTGGAGCCCATCCTGTTGGGCGTCATGGGCCTGCTGGTGGGCATGCTGCTGCTGGGCGTGTTCTCGCCGCTGTGGAACCTGGGCCAGGCCGCCCTGCACCCGGCCGGGCACTGAGCGGTTGCGGGGGCAATCAGCCGGGTCAGTAGGTCTTGTAGGGCAGGAATTTGCAACCCGGCTTATAGACGGCTCCGCCTTCTTTGACGCGTTCGCCGCCGGCCGCTCGCGCCGGCGCGTACCTGGCCAACCCCTCAGCCAGTAGCCCACATCCCAGACCCCTCGGAAAGTTTTCGCGCCAAGAGCGCGCCGAGGCACAGCTGCGCCCGCCATAGAGCACCGCCATCAAAATTCAAAGGGGTGCGGGACCGACCTAACTTTCCTAACCTCTGTCGCAAGAACCAGAAAAACTCTTTGTGGATCAACAACTTGCCGTTCTAGCGAAAACCTAACTTTTTCATAACCTAGCCATAACCAGATTAGGTTTCTATACCTGAACCAATGACATAGAAAAAGTGCTTTTAAATCAATGACTTGCGAAAAAGTTAGGAGACAGATTAGGTCTGATTAGGTTGCGGACCTAACCAAGATTCCTTTTGCGCGACAACGACTTACGTGCACTTTTCCAGGCTGATTAGGTTGGTTAGGAAGTTCCCGCACCACTTCCGGAAAACGTGCTCAGCGACTTGCCGGCCTGCGACTCACTCCCAACTTCAGTACAACGCCACACATCCCGTCAGATCCCGTCACGTTGAGACCCAACTCAGCCGCCTCTCCTCCCGAGAGCAACAAGGCTTCCGACATCGCCGTCAAAAGCGGCACGTTTAGAGCGGGGGCGGGGCGGGGTCCCGAGCGCGCGCCGCGGGTCGGCATGGGGGTAAATGCCCCGTGTTGGTGCGAAAAGGCGGGCAGGCCCAGGGCGGGCCACCGAAGCGGGCTGGTGGGGGGTGGGCACGGCGCCGCGGCGCGCGGCCTGCCTGGGCCGGCGAGGGCCGGTGCGCAGGCATGAAAAAAGCCCCGCGAGCGGGGCCTAGTGGTGGGGTTGGTGGACGGCGTCAGAACAGCCCGGCGGGCTCGGCCTCACGGTCCCAGCTATAGATGATCAGCTCGCGCCGACGCGCCGCCTTGGCCCCGCCGCCGACCGTGTAGTCGATCTCCAGCTCCTCGAGTTGGAAGCCGTCGAAGGCGCGTCGGATGTCGGGGTGGTCATTGATGCTCAGGATGGCCTTGCCCTGCATGCCACGGAGGACCTCGGCCATGGCCTCGTATTGTTCGAACGGGAATGGCACGCCGTAGCCTTCGGTCTGCCAGTACGGTGGGTCCAAGTAAAAGAACGAATGCGGCCGGTCATACCGGCGCATGCATTCGCGCCAGTCCAAACGCTCGACGTATGTGCTGGCCAAGCGCAGGTGCGCGGCGCTGAGCTGCTCCTCGATGCGCAGCAGGTTGATAGGCGGCGTGGTGGTCGCCGTGCCCCAGGTCTGCCCCTCCAACTTGCCGCCGAAGCACTGCTGCTGCAGGTAGTAGAACCGGGCCGCGCGCTGAACGTCTGTGAGCGTCTCGGGCGGGGTGTCCTGAATCCACTTGAACACCTCGCGGCTGGACAGCGCCCACTTGAACTGGCGCACAAACTCCTCCAGGTGAACCTTCACAACCCGGTACAGGTTGACCAGTTCCCCGTTGACATCGTTGATCACTTCCACGTCGGCCGGCGGCCTGAGGAAGTAAAGCGCGGCGCCGCCGGCGAAAACCTCGATGTAGGTCTTGTGCGCAGGAAAGCGCGGGATGAGTAAATCAGCCAGGCGGCGCTTGCCGCCTATCCACGGAATGATCGGTTGTGCCATGGGTTGAGTGTTAAATGTTTACACTAGCCCCGCCGTCCGGACGGTGGCAGGGCCTTGATCCAAGGCAGGCGTGTTCTGCTGAGGATGGTTGGGTAGGTGTTACCGCACCGACCCAGCCGCCCTGTCTTTTTCGACGGCGCGGGCTACGGCATCGCAGGCTCCCTGCCAGCCGCGGCGGCCGTCTCGGCCGCATACGGCGCGAACTGGACAACCTCCTCTCCCAGCCACTCATTGAGCGACGCCAGACGGTTCTGCAGCGGCGTGATCTCGTTGCGCACGAACACCGCCGCGGCTTTCTCAACGTCGCCAAATCCACCGGCATTTGAGGGCACGATGCCCAGTAGCTGAGGCGGGATGCGGTGCGCCGCCAACACGTCGTCGCGCGTGACGCCCTTGATGTTTAGAAACTCGTCCTTGGCTGCGACCTCGCTGATCGGAATGATCTTGATCCCGTCAGTCTTGCCACCCGGGGCGTAGTAGAAGAGGTTGCGGAAGTTGCCCACGCCCTTCGACTCGCGCAGCGCCTGGCGCATGGCATCAATGTCGCCCTGGCTCTGGGCGTTGTCGCTCACGTACAGGATGAACCCTGCGTGGCTGCCGTTGTTGTAGTAGCGCCGGCGGAACAGCGTGGCGCTCTCGTTGAGCAGGGCTGCCTGTAGTGCGCTCAAGTACTCCGGCAGCCCGTACACCTCTTGATTGATGTCCGGCTCGCGCAGGTGCCACACCGAGCCGGGCTCGAACTGGTGCTCGTCCCGCCAGCCCCGCACAAAGAAGTAGCTCTCCATGTCCGCTCCGCGGCGCGTGTACTTCGCCAGCGCGTGCCGAAGCTGCAGCGCCCGGCCGCTGAGGGCGTTGCGCTTTTCAAGGTAAGCATTGCCAAATGTGAGGTAGTCCAGGACCAGAGCGCCAAAGGCCTCGCGACTGAGCAGCCGGTGCGGCTGGAACAAGCTGGCCAGCACGTTGCGCTTGAAGTAGATGCTGGAGGTGTGATGCGGATTCGCGCGGAAGGCCTTGGCCAAGCCGTCTAGACTTACCGGCGGCTCGTACCACCGGCCGTTCATCCAGCACTCGATGTAGTCCAGGATCTCGCGCTGGAGCACCGGCTCCGGGTCACCGAAGGTAAACGCTTGAACGCGGGTAGGCGGCGAGGCCTCGGAAGCCTGCGCATTGGTGCTGGCCTGCGTGGTTGTCGTCATCAGTAAATCTCCAGAATTCCGCGGTTGGTTGCGGTCTCGCCTTCAAGTGGCTCGTGGTCGAGGACGTGCATCACAGCCCACGCCAGGTCGGCGTGGCCTGTGGCTTCAGTGCGGCCCGCCAGGTAGGTAACGTTGCGGCCGGACTGCGTGAGACCCCGGCGGATGGCCATGAACGAGTGCGCCAGGTCGGTCCAGCTGGCGTCGAACTCCAGTCGACCTTTATCAATCACGCTCTGGGTCTTAAGCACCATTCGCGTTTTGAGGTCGAGGCTGTAGTTCAGCTCTGTGAGCGCTGGGAAGAACCCCTTCACCAGTTCGGCCACCGCAGCGCCATAACCACCGGTGGAGTCGATGCCGATGTACGTCACGTTGTAGCGCTGCGTGATCTGTCGGATCTTCTCGGCCTGCTGCTCAAAGGTCAGCTTTGCAAAGCTGTGCTTTTCGAGGATGCGGAACTTGCCGCCAGGCTGCAGCGGCGGTGCGATCACCACCACCGCCGCGTTGTCGCCGGTCTTCGACGGGTCCACACCGACCCACACAGGCATCCAGGCATAGGGGCGTGGCGCAAACGGTTGGAAATCCCGCCAGACCTCCCACGCGTCCACCATGCCCTTCTGAAGCGCTGAGAGCGGGAACACGCTCTGCGTGTCATCCACGAACTGGCACATCAGCAGGTTCGCGAACTCGTCGTCGGAGTACTCGAAGCGCAGCTCGTCGATGTCGAACAGGTCACACCCACCGCGCTGCGCGTCGAGGATGGTGCAGATCTGCCTCCAGATCTTGTCCTCACCCGTGAAGCCACCGGCCAGGCGCTCGTGCGACACGTCGAGCTTGATGCGGTCCTCTTTGCGGCGGCGCTTGTTATGGCGCTCACCGGTCCACATCTCGTAGGCCTCGTGCTGCACGGTGCTGGGCGTCGAGAAGTAGGTCTTGCGCCACTGCTTGTGAAGCGCCATGCCAGAGGCCACCTTCTGCAGCTCCGTGAAGCCATGCACCCAGAAGAATTCGTCGAAGTAGAAGTTGCCGTGGAAACCTTGGGCAGTGCGCGCATTCGTTCCCAAGAACGTCAGCTCGGCGCCGTTGCTCAAGAGGATCGGATCGCCGCTGAGCTCCACGTCAGCCGCGTCTTTCGCGAAGGCCTTGATGTAGTTTTTGAAGACGTGAGCCTGTGCCTTCGATGCGGAAAGGAATATCTGGTTGCGCCCGGTCTTGAGCGCGTCTTCAAGCGCCTCGCGTGCGAAGTACCACGTGGCCCCAATCTGGCGCGACTTCAAAATCATCCGCGTGCGCAGGTGCGAATTCCGAAGCCAGACCTTCTGGTAGTCGAATAGAGAGTCGCGGAATGCCTCGCTTACCTTCTCTACTTGTTCATCGGTGAAGTGATTGCGCTCTGGACGCTTTTTCGGGCCTTCGTTGCGCTTCGCGAGGTTCGGGTTGAGATCGCCATGCTTTCCTGAAAGCTCGAACTTCCGCACCCGCGCTGTGCGCTCCATCTGCCGGCCAAGCAGGTCAATCTCTTTGAAGTCACCGCCCGTCTTCTGGTCTTTCACGATGAGCTGGACCATGCGGGCTTCGAGCGTGCCGTCGACGCGCTCCAGCGGTGTGGCCTCATCCCATTTTTCTGCCTCTTTCCATTCGTGCACTGTGGTGCGCGGCAGCCCAAGGTGCTCGGCGATGTACGTGACACGCCAACCCTGCCAGTACAGCGCGCGAGCACGTGACTTGGCTGCAGCGCGGGTCTCTTCCACGCTGACAGGTGCTGTAGTGGTTGCTTCTGCATCAGCCATGCCTCGCAGTTTCCGCAGGCCTCCGCGCGCGCGCGAGAGCCGTATGAGTCGCTGCCCGCCGGCAAACCATGGCCTTATTGAACGAGCCTGTTACCAGCGACAACATGAGAACACGTACAGACCAACTGCAGAGGCCGCAGCCCATGTCCCAAAAATCCGGCGCCAAGAAGTACAAGGCGAAAGAGTTTCGTGTCGCCGTCGAAGGTGGAACCACCGATGGCCGCACCATCCAGCGCAACTGGCTGACCGAGGCGGCGGCGACCTATAGCCGCGAGTTGTACGGCGCCCGCGGCTGGGTGGAGCACCTGCGCAGCATCTCGCCGGACGGAATGTTCGGGGCCTATGCCGACGTGTTGTCGCTGCGAGCAGCCGAAGTCGCGGACGGACCGCTGAAGGGCCGCATGGCTCTGTACGCGACTATCGAGCCGCTGGAATCGCTCGTCGCGCTGACGAACGACAAGAAGCAGAAGATCTACACCAGCATCGAGATTGACCCCAATTTCGCGAAGACCGGCTCCGCGTATTGCATGGGCATCGGCTTCACCGACACGCCGGCCAGCCTGGGCACGTCAATCCTGGAGTTCGCATCCAAGAACCCGGACGCCAATCCGTTCAAGGGCCGCAAGTTCTCCGCGAACTCGGTCATCACCGAGGCCGTCGAGCAAGAGATGGCGTTCGAGTTGGACGAAGGTGCCGACGACAGCGGCGGCAAGTTCAAGGCGTGGATGACTGGCTTCGTGGCCAAGTTCTCCGCCAAGGCCAAGACCGACGACGAGAAGTTCGAGGACGTCAAGACGGGCTTCAACGCGATTGGCGAGCAGTTCACCAAGCAAGGCGAGGCCCAGGCCAAGACGGCGCAGGACCTGGAAGCGGCCACCAAGCGCATCGCGACGCTGGAAACCCAGTACTCCGACATCAAGAAGGTGCTGGACAACACCGACGCCAGGCAGTTCAACCAGCGCCCGCCGGCTACGGGCGGCACCGGCCAGCAGCTCACGGACTGCTGAGCCCCCGCCATCCCTCTGACCGATTCACAAAGGTTCTCACATGCGCAACGACACCCGCTTGGCGTTCAACGCCTACCTGACCCAGCTTGCCGCGCTCTCGGGCGTGGCCGAAGCGAACACGATGTTCACGGTCGCTCCTTCCGTGCAGCAGAAGCTGGAAACCAAGATCCAGGAGAGCAGCACGTTCCTGTCGTCGATCAACATGATCGGTGTCACCGAGCTGAAGGGGGACAAGCTGGGCCTGGGCGTCTCCGGCCCCGTGGCCGGCCGCACGAACACGGCCACCAAAGACCGCGCCACCCGTGACATCACGACGATGGACTCGCGCGGCTACGAGTGCTCGAAAACCAACTTCGACACCCACATCACCTACGCCAAGCTGGATGCCTGGGCCAAGTTCCCCGACTTCCAGGCCCGCGTGCGCGATGCCATCGTGCAGCGGCAGGCGCTGGACCGAATGCTCATCGGCTTCCACGGCGTCAGCCCCGCGGCCGAAACGGACCTGGCGCAGAACCCGCTGCTGCAGGACGTGAACCGCGGCTGGCTGCAGGCCCTGCGCGAGGAAGCCGCGGCGCGCGTCATGGACCACGGCAAGGAAGCCGGTAAGGTCACTTACGGCGTGAATGGCGACTACGAGAACCTGGACGCCCTGGTGTTCGACGCCGTCATGCTGCTAGACCCTTGGTTCCGCGAAGATCCGAACCTGCGGGTGTTCGTGTCGCGCGACCTTATGCACGACAAGCTGTTCCCCTTGGTCAACCAGCCCAAGGACCCGAGCGAGAAGATCGCGGCCGACCTGCTGATCTCTCAGAAGCGCCTGGGCGGTCTGCAGGCCGTGCAGGCGCCGTTCTTCCCGGACGGCACGGTGCTGGTGACCTCGTTCAGCAACCTCTCGATCTACTTCCAGGAGGGCGCCCGCCGCCGCCGTGTCGAGGACAACCCGAAGCGCGACCGCATCGAGAACTACGAGTCTTCGAACGACGCCTATGTGGTCGAGGAGTACGGCATGGCCGCGCTGGTCGAGAAGATCGAACCCAAGGCGGCCGCCTGACCATGAGCCGCTGCAGCCCCGCCCTGCGCCACCAACGCGAGGTGCTCGCCCGCCAGGCCGCCGCAGCCGCTCCGCACGGCGGCCACGTCCAGGGCAGCGCCTACGAGGTCACGCTCGCCCAGCTCGTCGAGCACCGCCGCACGCTGAAGGACATCCAGAGCGTCGAGCGGAAGATTGAGGCCAAGGCGACGATGCTGCCGGCGTACGACGCCTGGATTGACGGCGCCCTGCAGGCCGGCAACGGCGCGCAGGACGAGGTGTTGACGACGGTGCTCGTCTGGCACATCGACGTGGGCAACTACGCGCGCGCGCTGCAGATCGCGCGCTACGTGGTGCAGCACGGCCTGCAGATGCCGGACCGCTACGAGCGCGGCGTGCCGGTTGTGCTAATCGACGAGTACTCCATCGCCGCACTCACCGGCCGCATGCCGCACGAGCTGGCCCTGCAGGTGCTGCCGGAGGTGCTGCAGCTCACGGCCGAGCACGACGCGCCCGACCAGGCGCGCGCGAAGCTGCACAAGGCCATCGGCTACGCGCTGATCCGCAAGTCCGGCAGCGCCGACGTGGACGTCTCGGCCGTGGCCGAACCAGTTGCCCGTACCGCCCTGGGCCACCTGCAGCGCGCCCTGCACTTGCACGACCTGGTCGGCGTGAAAAAAGACATCGAGCGCCTGGAGCGCCGGCTGCGGCCGGCTGCTCCGGGCTGATCACAAGTTCCGGACCCCGGAGCCCGGGGGCTCAGTGCAGCGGCCGGAGGCTGACGCCAGGAAAGCCAAAGCACTGACCACCCCCGACCTACATCGCATCCAGCCATGAGCAGCTTCTACGCACCCGCCGCCACGCCCGAGAAACCGTCCCGGCCCGTCACAAACGACGGCTGGTGGCCGGACGTCGACCTGGTGCAATTGCGGGAACGCTCCAGGCTGGATGCAAGCGTCACCGACACGCGGTTGAGGTTCTCGGTCGTCATCGCGTGTTTCGACGTCAACCAGCAGTGCTGGGAGTGGCGACGCGTGCAGGAGGCCGCCGGCGCGCTCTCGCTGGACGAGGTATCGGCTCCGGAGATCGATGGCCAGAGCGTACTCGTGACGCTGTACCTGCGCGCGGTGACGTGTGCTACGCAGGTCGACCTGATCGAGCGGTATCGCGGCGTGGACACGACTGCCGGAAGCGACCGCAAGGCCGACGCCATGGATTGCTCCGTCGACGATCTCCGACGCGACATGCGCTGGGCTGTCAACGACTTGATAGGCCGCAGCCGCTCGACCGTAGAGCTGATCTGATGAACGTGATCGCGCAACAAGGCGACACCGTCGATGCCCTGTGCCAGCGCTACCTCGGCACGACGTCGGGCGGTGTCGTCGAGTCGACGCTGGAACTCAACCGCGGCCTGGCCAGCCTCGGACCGGTACTGCCAGAGGGCACGCCGGTGACGCTGGCCACTCCATCGACCACCACGCCCACGACCAGTCGCACGGTGTCGCTATGGGACTGATCACCGCACGAAACGAGGACCCTGACATGTCCCTGCCAACCTCTCCTCAAGCGGCCAGCGCAGTGATCGCCGCCGGCGCACAGGTCACTCCGCCTTTGGCCGTCGTCGCCACGGATTTACTCAGCCGGGGCGTACCGCTGATGGTGCACTTGGCTACCGGCCTGTACATCGCGCTACAGGCCAGCTACCTCATCTGGAAATGGCGCCGAGAGGCCCGCACGCCGAGGAGCATCGAGGTATGAGCACACGCCGCGCAATCGCCGGCCTGTTCCTGTCGGCCGCCGCGTTCGTCGGTCTCGTGGCCTCGGAAGGATACGAGCCCGTGGCCAAGCCTCCTGTGGCTGGCGACGTGCCCACAAACGGCTTTGGTTCCACGGGGTCGGACATCAAGCTGGGGGACAAGACCGATCCGGTGCGTGCCCTGGTTCGCGCCCTGAAGGATGCCGACCAGTTTCAGCTCGCGGTGCAACGGTGCGTAAAGGTACCTATGCACCAGCACGAGTTCGATGCCGCCGTGCGCCTGGCCTACAACATTGGCCCCACTGCCTTCTGCTCCAGCACGGTAGTCAAGCGGTTCAACGTCCAGGACTACACCGGGGCGTGTGACGCCTTTCGGATGTGGATCAAGTTCAAAGGCCAGACCGTGAAAGGTTTGGTGAACCGCCGGGAACGTGAGTACCGGCTGTGCATGGGAGAAGCGACATGACGATCACCAAGCAGTGGCTCCTGAGCCGTCTCAAGGAGCAATCCACATGGAAGGGCTTGTCCCTCATGGCCGGCGCAACCGGCGCTGCCATCTCGCCGGAACTCATCAACCAGATCGGCCTGGTGGTTGGCGCCGTGTGGGGCCTTATCGACATGGTGCGCAAAGAGCACTGAGGTGAGCTGACGTGGAGAAGCTGCGTTCGCTTCGTGATGCCCTCACCGCGGCCGTGCCCGAGATTGCGCGCGACCCCTCGAAGCTGACCGTCTTTGCCAAGGCGGGTACGTCCGTGGCCACCGGCGCCGGTGAGCGGATCAGCTGGGAGTACCGGTACACGGCGACGTTGCTTCTGCTGGACTTCGCCGGTAATGCCGATCACGTCATCGCAGCTGTGCATGCGTGGGTACGTGTGTATCAGGTTGAGCTGCTCGACAACCTGGACCTGCGCGCGCGCGGCATCCAGTTCGAGGCCGAGTTGCTCAACACCGCCGCGGTGGATCTGCAGATCACGCTGCAGCTGACGGAAGGCGTGCGTGTGCTGCCACGCGCCGGTGCACCGGCGACAGGCCCAGCCGCGCAGCGCTGGGAAATCACCCACCTGGCCGAGCCTCCGAGGCTCGGGTAACAGCAGAACCGACCAAGGACGGCACACATGAAGTTATCCCCCCAAGTCCGCAACAACATGGCCGAGGCCTATGAGCTCGCCTGCAACGGCCAGACGGTGCTGGCCGGTGCCATTTCCGGTGTCGCGGCACCGCCGCGGCTGCGGTTGCGCTCCGGTGCTCAGCCGGCAGACACGACGTCCGCGCGCACGGGCACTGTGCTGGTCGACATGGCCTTGCCTGCGGACTGGATGGCCAATGTCGCAGCCGGGGTAAAGGTGCTCGCCGGCACCTGGTCAGGTGCCGGCGCCGCCGCGGCGGGCGCAGGCATCAATGCAGGCCATTACGAAATCGTCAGCAATGACGGAGCTACCGTGCATGAGCAGGGTACGGTCACCGTTGCCGGCGGTGGCGGCGAGATCGAACTGGTGAACATCAACATCGCGGCGAACCAGCCGGTGCAGATCACCAGCAAGACCATCACGATGCCAAACGGCTGAGGTTGACTCTATGAGCTGGTATGCCGTTCATGACGCGGCTGGACATCTGGTGAGCCTCGGCACCGTGCTGGCTGATCCGCTGCCGGCGGGGCTGTCTGCCGTGCCGCTTGCTGGCGAGCCGGACACGGCGACCCAGCAGTGGCATGCCGAGACGCTGAGCTTCGTGCCGCGCACGGCCGAGGCCAGGTCGTGTGACCCTTACGACTTCATCTCCCGCTTCACGCTGTACGAAGAAGCGGCGATACGCACAGCGGCACGTACCGATGCGTTTATTGAAGTGCTGCTGGGCCGGCTGCGTGCGCCGACCCTGCGGCGCGTGGTGTTCGATGACCCGGTGCTGCTTGCTGGGCTGCAATACCTGCAGGACCACGACCTTCTCACGGCCGAGCGCGTCGCGGAGATCCTGTTATGAGTCTCGGCGACTGGGGCGCAAGCGAGGGCCACCAGCGCATGGCTGCGTCCGGCGCGCTGACGACAATGATTGCGCCCGGTTCGCTCAACACCAAAGGTGCGTGGACACAGATCGTGGCGAGCACGGCATTCGACGCAGCCGCGCTACTACTCACGCTGTCCGTAGGCACCACGAACGGCTCCGTGCTTGTGGACATTGGCATCGGTGCGGCCGGCACGGAGACAGTGCTGCTGGGGAACCTGCAGGCAAGGCGCATCTCTTCGGGCAACAACGTGGTGCAGCTGCTGCTTCCGCTGCAGATTCCAGCGGGCTCGCGCATTGCGCTGCGCTACCAGCAGACCGCGGCAAACGTGGTTCTGGGCGCCTGCGCCTCCGTGGTGGCCGCAACCTGGAATAGCCCTGCAACGGCCGGTCGCACGGCAACACACGGCGCGGTGCCTGCGTCGAGCAGCGGCACCGTGGTTGATCCTGGCGCCAGTGCCAACACCAAGGGAGCATGGGTCGAACTCACACCGGCCACGGACTCCGATGCGTCGTGGCTGCTGTTATCGGTGATGCCCACGGGCACCGCGATAAACGCCAATACGGCGTTCTATGTCGATGTCGCCGTAGGCGCGTCAGGCGCCGAACAAATCATTGTTCCTGACGTGCCGGTGTACGTGGCCGCCACCGTCGAAAGCTCCATGGCCCGCGTCCTGCTGCCCATTTCCATCCCGGCCGGCTCACGCCTGGCTGTGCGGATGCAGTGCAGTGCAACGACAACCCCGGGCCGCGAGCGTGAAGTCGTGGCGCATCTGATCGGCTGACCATGCCCACTTCCGCTGCATCTGGCTCGCAGGCCGCGACCATCAACACCGAGCATGCCCTGGGTGCGGAGATCACCGCCCCCGGCACTTACGTGCTTGTGGTCAACACACGCAACCTGGTTGCGGGCGACACGCTTGAACTGCGCATCAAGACGCGGATCAAGAGCGGCGCAGCGCTGGAGTCTGCCTACACGGTGAGCTTCTCAAATGTGCAGGCGGCGCTGAACAAGTACAGCGTGCCCGTGCCGAGTGACACCGGGCTTCAGTGCACGCTCAAGCAGGTGGCCGGTACGCCGCGCAACTTCGACTGGAACATTCTCCAGCTCTGATCCGTGAGCAGCCGCTATCTCGCCAGCTACGTCTCGCACGCCGCCAGCCCTGGCGCGATCACCGGGACCGGATTAGCCACGCTTGACCAGGTTGCAGCCGCTGGGGGCGGCATGATCACCGTCTCAGGTACCGGTGCCGCCACGCTGAATCCCATCGTCACCAACAGCGCCGGCGCCGTTACCAGCGTTGGCCAATCTGCCGCGGAGCTGAGCTTGGCCATCTCCGCTGCGGCCGGAGCGGTGGTGGTCAGCGGTGCCGGTGCGGCTGCGCTGAATTCCATCACTGCCATCGGCACAGGCACCGCCGGCATTGCCGGCGAGGC
Source organism: Azohydromonas lata (assembly GCF_034427735.1). Lineage (NCBI taxonomy): Bacteria > Pseudomonadati > Pseudomonadota > Betaproteobacteria > Burkholderiales > Sphaerotilaceae > Azohydromonas > Azohydromonas lata. The sequence continues at coordinate 88,935 of NZ_JAXOJX010000013.1, read as the reverse complement.
CACCGCGGCTCTGGACCCTGTCACTACCGCAGGCTCAGGCGCCACCAGCCCAGTAGAAACGCCTGATCCCGGAGGGCTCACTGGCACCGGTAGCACCGTGCTGGCGGCAGTCATCACCGCCGGCGCAGGCACTGTCGGTATCGCTGGCCACGGCGCAGCGATGCTGCAGCCTGCCACCGTGCAGGGGTCCGGCACACCAGTGATCGCTGGCACGGCCGCCGCGCAGCTGGCTGCTGTCACGACTCGGGGCATCGGCACATCGCCGACTACTGGGCTGCCGGACCGGCCCGCGGAAGGCTGTGTGCGCACTCTGCCCCGCGTGGGCCGCGTGCGCGGCGAGAGCCGCCTGCGTCGTGCTCAGTACACAAGGACGAACGAGGGAATCATGGCAATCGGCAACCAGCACACGTATGACAAGCTGCCCGGCGAAGCCAAGACATGGGGCATCGACTTCGACGAATTTTTTGTGATCGGCGAGCGCGACGACACACCCATCCAGGCCAGCATCGAGCTCCAGACGGGCGTCAATGCGAGCGTCGTCGGCATCCAGGGTCGTGTCGTGTGGTTTCACGTCCCGCCTGGCGGAGCGCCCGGCCACACTTCAGCCGGCCTCATCACGCTGCAGCTGAGCAGCGGCGACGTCGAGCAAGCGCAGATCCGCGTGCGCATCCGCTGACGTATGGACGGTCTCACCGCCCTCGAGGCCTGGGTTGGCCCGCTGCTGGCCAAGCTTTCGCGCAGCGAGATCCGCCGGCTGTCTGTCACGATCGCGCGTGACCTGCGCAGATCCCAACAGCAGCGCATCGCTTCACAGCAGAACCCAGATGGCTCGCCATATGAGCCGCGGAAGGAGCAGAAGCGCCTGCGCGACCAGGTCGGCTCTCTGCGCCGGGGTGCCATGTTCTCGAAGCTCCGAACGGCCAGATACATGCTGGCTCGTGCCGATGCCGAGGGAGCGCTGGTCGGCTTTCTGGGCCGTGCCGCGCGCATTGCCGCTGTGCACCAAGAAGGCCTACGCGACCGCGTGCAGCCCGGTGGACCGGAGGTCCAGTACCCTGTGCGTGAATTGCTGGGCTTCACACCGGCCGAGATCGAGCACCTGCGCGACCAGCTGCTGCAGCACCTCGCTCGCTGATCGCTGAAGGTTCGCAGAAGGGCAGCACCCACCGCCGTGCGTGCTTCGCGCGATGCATGTCGGCACAGTGGCCGGCATGGTCGCAGCTTCGTTCGCCGAGCAATCTCGGCTCCTTCTCAACTTGATTCGCCTCGGCACGATTGCCGAGGTGGACCACGGCGGCACGCGCTGCCGGGTGCGCAGCGGCCAGCTGCTCACTGCGTGGCTTCCATGGGTCACGTTGCGCGCCGGCACCACGTGCACCTGGTCTCCGCCAACGGTCGGTGAGCAAGGTCTCCTGCTGGCCCCTGGTGGCGACCTTGCCGCGGCCATCGTACTGCTGGGCATCAACAGCGACGCGCACCCGGCGCCGAGCGACGACCCGGACGTCACGACCACACACTACCCGGACGGTGCCGTCACCAGCTACGACCACGCCGCACATGCCCTCAGCGTCACGCTGCCGGCAGGTGGAACCGTCGACTTGACAGCGCCTGGTAGCGTCACCGTCCACTCGCCGTCGATCACGCTCGATGCGGAGCAGACCACCTGCACCGGCCAGATGCTGGTGCAAGGCCTGTTCACGTACCAAGCCGGCATGGCGGGCTCTGGCAGCGCCGGGCGCGGCGCTGCGGCCGTCATCCAGGGGACCGTAGAGACCACCAATGATGTGATCGCCAATGGCATCAGCTTGACCGGCCACACCCATACCGGAGTGCGCGCCGGCGGTGAGTCGTCTGGAGGCCCGCAGTGACCGGCATGCACCGCATATCAGGCCGCGCAATCGACGACCTCGATCACCTCCGCCAGTCCATCGCCGTGATCCTGACCACGCCGATCGGCAGCCGGGCGATGCGCCGGGACTTCGGCAGTCTGCTGCCGGAGCTCATCGATCAGCCCGATAACGGGGCAACGCGCGTACGTCTGTTCTCGGCTATTGCCGGCGCGCTCATGCGCTGGGAGTCGCGCGTGCGGATCTCGCGCGTGCAAATCCAAAGCGGTGCACAGCCTGGCCAAGCCGTTGTGTTGCTGGACGGCATCTACATCCGACCTGAAGGCCCGCAGCAGCTGCTCGCGCTGCGCGTGCCGCTACAGAGCCAAGCCGCCGCATGATCGATCTCTCCTTGCTCCCGCCACCCGACGTCGTCGAGACAGTCTCATTCGAGTCGATCCTGGCCGAGCGCAAAGCCCGCGCGGTCGAGCTCATGCCCGAACTCGCAGCAACGATCGATCTCGAGTCCGAGCCGGTCAATGTGCTGCTGCAAGAAAGCGCATACCGCGAGGTGCTGCTGCGGCAGCGCATCAACGAGGCTGCCTGCGGCGTGATGCTCGCGACGGCTACCGGTGCCGACCTGGACCAGCTCGGCGCTAATGTCGGCGTCGCCCGACTCGTGATCGACGCCGGCGACGCATCGGCAGTGCCACCGGTCGCGCCCACGTACGAGAGCGACGCTGCCTTCCGCGGCCGCATCCTGCTCTCGTTCGAGGCTTACACCACGGCCGGTAGCCGCCAGAGCTACGAGTACCACGCGCTGTCAGCAAGCGGCGATGTGCTCGACGCCAGTGCCGTGAGTCCAACGCCCGGCCATGTCACGGTCTACGTCCTATCACGCAGCGGCGTCGGCACCGCCAGCGCGCCGCTGCTGGCCGCCGTCTCTGCTGCGTTGTCGGCCGAGGACGTTCGCCCGCTCACTGACACCGTGAGCGTGCTCTCAGCGTCGATCGTCCAGTACCAGATCACCGCGACCCTGCACCTGCAGGACGGGCCCGACCCCGACGTTGTCCGCACCGCCGCGCTTACCGCTGCGCGGGCCTACGCAGCCGAGACGCATCGGCTTGGTCGTGTCGTCAGCCTCTCCGGCCTCTACCGCGCTTTGCACCAGTCCGGCGTGCTGCGGGTCGATCTCACTGCGCCGGCCGGCAACGTCGCGATTACCGATGGCCAGGCGCCCTACTGCACGGCAATCACGCTGACGACGGACGTGCTAGATGGCTGACGCGACGCTGCTCCCTCCGAACGCCACCGCGCTCGAGCGCGCTGTGGCCACTGCGTGCATCCCAGCCACAGATCTGCCGGTACCGCTGCGCGAGGCGTGGAATCCGACGAGCTGCCCAGCACCGCTGCTGCCATGGCTCGCATGGGCCTGGAGCGTCGATGCATGGGATACGACGCAGATGGACGAAGCCGCGCAGCGCGCTGCCATCGCGTCGAGCTTGGACGTGAAGCGACACAAGGGGACCGCCGGCGCAATGCGCCGCGCCATCGACGCGCTGGGCGCCACCGTGCGCGTCCAGGAATGGTTTGCGCAGGCGCCGCAGGGCGAGCCGTACACGTACAGGCTGCACGTCGACGTGACGCAGAGCGGCGTCAGCTTGCCGCAACTGCAGCAGCTGCTGCGTACTGCACAGCAGACCGCGAACCTGCGCTCGCACTTGTCCGACGTGACGGTCACGGTCACGTCCGAGGCGGCCATCACGTGGGCCGCCGCAGCGTGCTCCGGCCACGAGATCAGCGTGGCCTACGTTCCCCCGCTCGCGTACTCGGACGGCTCACCCGCATTCGGGCTGATCAATGACGCACTGCTGAACGGTGAAGACAACACCGTCGCCGCCATTCAGGCCCTGCATGCCTGCATTGCTTCCCTCGACCTCTAAGCCCCTTTGCCTATGACTACGCCACTGAAGGACCTGGTGGTCCAGTTCGAGACCGACACCGGGATTGCTCATGACGTCGTGCACGGCCCGGCGACGGGGCCGGGGAGCCTGGTGGCGACGGAGGGTGGCCTGGTTCGCACTTTGGCTCGCATGCAAGCTGAAGCTGCGGCACAGGTCACCGAGGCGGTGTTCCGGGTGGAGAACGTCGAGGCGTTGTTGGCCATGGATCCGCCTGCGAGGCGAACCGTTGTTTATCTTGAGGGCTACGACAGACCCGGCGACGGTGGCGGCGGTTCGCTGATCTGGATCCCGGCCAGTACCAAGGCGCACAACGGGGGCACGGTGTTCTGCCCCTATAGCAACCCGCTGAACGGACGGTATGAGCGTGCGGCAGACTACATGAATGCGGCCTGGTTCGGCGTCATTGGTGACGGCGCCGACTACACCGGGCGCATCGATGCTGCGCTGGACTACACGAGCACGAACGGGCTGCCCCTGTCCCTCCCGGCTGGCTACCACCCATATAACGGCAGCGGCCACGCGTTCGCCGGTCGGCGCCTGTTTATCGAGGGCGCCGGTCAGGACGTAACGGTCATCGGTCTGGGACTCGTGTCTCGTTTCATTGATACGGCAACGGCAAAAACGGAATTACTGCTCAAGGGAATTCAGTTCTCCGGCGGCCTGGGCGCATTCCGCAGCAGGTTCGCGGGCGTCAATGTTTCATTCAAAAAGGAAATTCGCGATTGCATATTTACCGGATACACGGGTTGCGCAATTGAAACAAACGGCGCCGACGAGCCGTATTGGATAATCGACAAAAACATTTTCACGGCAGCCAATAGTACGTCAACAATTGGTGTTGCTATCGGCAAGAATGCAGACGGCTCTATAATTTCTCGCAATTCGTTCCTAAAAAACAGGATTGATATAAAGTTGCGCAGCGCCGGAATGGCTGTAATTCTTGAGGACAACGATTTTATTCATTTTGATTCCGGCAATGGCACGCCGAGAATTCGCGTGTGGCTTGTGCCGGAAACGGCAATTGCAAATATTGGAACCGGATGCGAAATTAAGGGTGGAAAATTCGGCAACGAGAATCAAGTTTCTAGCGACTATCACATAGTTTATGCGGAGGAAGCAGCAGGCGCCTATAACGGCGACATGATGCCGGTGCTAACGGCCGACTCGGCAGCGTATGTCGCTGGGTGCCACGTAACAGGAGTCAAATTTAGCGGAAACGATTCTGGACATCCGCCGTTGATTTATTCGACGACGCCGCACATCCGTGCTGCTAACGTGTCGGACAATGTGCTGGACGGTACTCAGCCTGCGTATCTGCTCCAGTTCCGTACGCCTCCTGGACCTGACGCAAACAATAGCAACAATATTTTCTCGAATAACCGGTCGCTTGATGGCGGCATAAACGTTGTGCCTGTACGGGTGTCGAACGGGTATTTCATCGGTGGTCTGGTAGACGCAACCAGCCAATTCGCGGGCGACTACATGAACCCACTGCCGCACAGCGCCGGCGGTGCGGACCGCGTTGGCTTCTCTTCCATTTACACGTCGCGCGGCGTTGCGCTCACTGTGCTGCCCGGAGTCGATGTCGTTGGCATCACTGACGCGACCGGCGAAAACGAGGCCTACACGCTGAGCATCCAGGACGGCACCGGCGTGAACGTGCTGTTGGATGGCACCAAGATCGCTGTTGGCGAGGTGGCATGGGTGGAGATGGACGCAAGGCTCTCCGGCGCACAGCCACTGGCCAAGCTCACGATGCGCGTCATCCAGTACGGCAATGCCGTGCACTTGATGCGCCAGATCATTCCCGGTCCGCGCTGGAACCGCTATCGGTTCCCGATTGTGTTCCGCGAAAACACGACCACGATCGTGCTGCAAGTGCTCAACCAAACTGGTGCAGCCGGCACGGTGGATTTTGGGCGTGCCCGTGTGTACCACGGGCGTGAGCCCGCGGTATTTGGGCGAGCCACGTTCGAGCAGCTCAACCTCGCGGCCCTGCCATCTGTGCCGTACGGACTGCCAAGCGGCTCGCTGTGGGTTGACGCCGCAGCGGGCAATGTCGTCAAGCGCGTTTCTTGATCATGACCTACCGCACCATCCACACCTCGTACGGCCTGCGCCGCCAGGCCGCGGCCGAGGCCGCCGGCGTCGCGATCAATCTCACGCACATGGCCATCGGCGACGGCGGCGGTGTTGACGTCACGCCAAATGAGGCACAGACCCAACTCGTGCGCGAGGTCTACCGCGCACCGGTCAACCGCGTGTACCAGCTGCCGAACGACCCGAGCACTTACGTCGCCGAGCTCGTGCTGCCCGCAAATGTGGGCGGCTTCGTGATGCGCGAGGCGGGCCTGTTCGATGCAGATGGTGGGCTGTTTCTGGTTGGCAACCTGCCAACCACGGTCAAGCCCACTGCAGCAGACGGCGCCTTCAGCGATGCCGGCGTGCGCCTACTCTTCAAGGCGTCCAACGCCAGCGTGGTCACGCTTCAGCTCGACCCGGCCGTCGCTCTTGCAACCCATAGCTGGGTGACGAACAACATCACCGCCGCGGCACTGCTGCCCGGCGGCACCACGGGGCAGATCCTCAAGAAGGTCAGCAACGAAGACGGCGACACGGAATGGGGCGACGCCAGCACTGCCAACGTTGTTGTGGACGTGATCGAGGAGAAGCAGTCGCTGGTCAATGGCCAGACGCTTGTGACGCTGAACGAGTGCACGACGCGCGGCCTGGTCGTCTATGTCGACGGCCTACGTGTGCCGGACGACGAGTGGACCAAGCACGCGACCGACCCGACGAAGTTCACCTTCAACACGCCCATGGTCGGCGCACACGAGCTGATCGCCGCGCAGAACGAGCCGGTGGGCGACGCGCCGGCGCCGCTTGAGCGCAGCCGCAACCTGTCCGACCTACAGAGCGCTGCCACGGCACGCGCGAATCTGGACGTGTTCAGCCGCTCGGAGGCCCGGCAGATGGCACCGGCCGGACTGGTCGCCCACTTCGCACGCTCATCAGCGCCGGCAGGCTGGCTCAAAGCCAACGGCGCCGCAGTGTCGCGCACGGCCTACGCGGATCTTTTCGCCGCAATCGGCACAACCTACGGCGCAGGCGACGGGTTCAACACGTTCCGGCTGCCGGACCTGCGCGGGGAGTTTCTGCGTGGCCTCGACGACGGCCGCGGCGTTGATCCGCTGCGCGCCCTTGGCTCGGCTCAGAGCGATGCCAACAGGTCTCACAACCACAGCGCGACAACCGCCAGCAGCGGCAGCCACAACCACAACGCGACGGCTGCAAACAGCGGTGGGCATGCACACAACGCTAGTGCGAGCAGCGCCGGAACGCACTCGCACACCGCAACGGCTTCCGATGTCGGAGACCACCAGCACGATTCAGCGTGGGGCGAACACCCGAACTCCGGCACAGCGCCATTCGGCTCGTCCGGGCGAGCCAACGGCTACGGGTCGAACAGCACGGATACCGACAACCCGGGCTGGCTGACGTCCGGTGCCGGTGGTCACGGCCACAGCGTCACCGTGGACCAAAGCGGCGCGCACACGCACGCCATTAGCGTGCCGGAGGCCGGCGCGCACACGCACACCCTCAACGTCGCGAATGCCGGCGCGCACACGCACACAATCACCGTCAGCGCGGTCGGTGAGGCCGAATCCAGGCCTCGCAACGTGGCCATGCTGGCGTGCATCAAGTACTGAGCATGTCCACAAAGCCAGTTTTCCAACTCGACGCCGCCGGCCTGTTCGCCGGCGTGACCATCGCCGACGAGAGCCCCATGGAGCCCGATGTGTGGCTGCTGCCCGCCGGCACCGTGGACGCCACGCCGCCGGCGCACTGGCCGCCCCTGGTGCTGGCCCTCTTCGCCACCGAGGAGCAGCTGCAGAGCCAGGCGCTGGCCGAGCTCACCGAGTGGCCGCGCTACAACGGCGCGACCTGGGAACTGGTCCCGCGCCCGCGGCCCGCTGACCAGGTGCAGGCCGAGCCCACGGCCGTGGAGAAGCTGGCGGCATTCCTCGCCGCAAATCCAGACGTCGCCGACCTCGTGACGCGCGGCGGCTGAGCCGTAATGTGCTGAGGGGCAGCCACCACCGCAGGGCGTGCAATCGGCTGCGTGCTGAGCCACCCTCGGAGGGTCCGCCTACGGAGCCTCCATGCCCATCACAAGTTACCACCACGGCGTCCGCATCGTCGAAACGACGGACGGAAAGCGACCGATCCGCGACATCTCCACGGCCGTCATCGGCATGGTGGTGACCGCGTCCGATGCTGATGCAACTACGTTCCCGCTCGACACGCCGGTACTGCTCACCGACGTGTACGCCGCGATGGCCAAGAGCGGTGACCTGGGCACGCTGTCGCCTTCTCTCGAAGCCATCGCTGCGCAGACCCGCCCGCTGACGATCGTCGTGCGCGTGGCCGAGGGCGCAAACGCAGCAGAGACGACGAGCAACGTCGTCGGCACCGTCACGCCGGCCGGAAAGAAGACCGGCCTCAAGGCGCTGCTCACCGCCGAGGCCGTCACCGGCCTGGTGCCGAAGATCCTGGGTGTGCCAGGCCTGGACACGCAGGCCGTCACCACCGAGATGGTGGCGATCGCGCAAAAGCTGCGCGCCATGGCCTACGCGTTTGCGCACGGTGCGGACACGGTCAGCGAAGCCATCACGTACCGCGACGAGTTCGCCGCACGCGAGCTGATGCTGCTGTGGCCAGATTTCAAGCGCTGGGACACCGACACCAGCGCCTCGGTGCTTGCCCCGTCGACGGCCTATGCGCTGGGTCTGCGCGCGAAGATCGACAAAGAGCAGGGCTGGCACAAGACGCTGAGCAACGTCGCCGTCAACGGCGTGACCGGTATCAGCGCCGACGTGAGCTGGGACTTGCAAGATCCCGCAACTGATGCCGGCACACTCAACGCCGGCGAGGTCACCACGCTGGTCCGCCGCGACGGCTACCGCTTTTGGGGTTCGCGCACCTGCAGCGACGACCCTCTGTACGCATTCGAGAGCGCGACGCGTACCGGCCAGGTGCTGGCCGACATGATCGCGGACGGCCACATGTGGGCCATCGACAAACCGCTGCGTCCTGGGCTCATCAAAGACATCATCGACGGCGTCAACGACAAGATCCGCAGCCTGGTCACCGCCGGCCGGCTCATGGGCGGGCGCTGCTGGTGGGAAGAGTCTGCGAACCCGGCGTCGCAGCTGGCCCAGGGCGGCGCAGAGATCAAGTACGACTTCACGGCGGTCGCACCGCTGGAGAACCTCCAGTTTGTGCAGCAGATCACCGACTCGTACTACGCCGATTTCGCCAAGGGCATCCGCGCCTGAGGCCGCAACCACTGACCGAGGCCTGACATGGCATTGCCCCGCACCCTGAAAAATTTCGCGTTGTTCTTCAACGCCGTGAGCTACGTCGGCGAGGTGCCGAAGATCAAGCTCCCGAAGCTGGCTCGGAAGATGGAGGATTACCGCGCCGGCGGCATGAATATCCCGGTCAAGCTGGACTTCGGCATGGAACCGCTGACGCTGGAATGGACCGCCGGAGGCTTCCTCCCGAGCGTGATGCTGGACTTCGGCGCGGGCACCCACAACGCGACGATGCTGCGCTTCGCGGCTGCATTGCAGTCCGAGGACGCCTCCGGCTACGAAGGCCTGGAGGTATTCGCGATGGGCCGACACAGCGAGATCGACTTCGGCGAAGCCGAGGCCGGCAAGCCCACCGAGCACTCGTACAAGACCGAGCTCAGCTACTACCGGCTGACCGACAACGGCACGCCGATCATCGAGATCGATGCGGTCAACATGATCGAGCGCATCGGCGATGTCGACCGCATGGAAGAAATCCGGGCGCTCCTGGGCCTCTGATCCGACTCAACACATCCAACTCCAACGGCTACACCCATGAGCATCGACGCCACCCTTTCCAAGCCCATCACGCTCGACACGCCCGTGCAGCGCGGCGAGACGAAGATCACCGAGATCCAGGTCCGCAAGCCCAACGCCGGCGAGCTGCGCGGCGTGCAGCTTGTGCCGCTGATGAACATGGACGTGACCGCGCTGCAGACCGTGCTGCCGCGCGTCACCGTCCCACCGCTACTGGCCCCGGAGGTGCAGCGCATGGACGCGGCTGACCTGGTGCAGCTTGGCACGGAGGTCGTCGCTTTTTTGCTGCCGAAGGCCGCGAGGCCGGCGGAATCCCCGACCGAGTAGAGGCGGCGATGGCCGACCTGGCCATCACCTTCCATTGGGGCCCGTCCCAGCTGTGGGCCCTCTCTCTGGCCGAGCTGATGGCCTGGCGCGAGATGGCCCGGGAGCGATCCGAGCCGGCCGAGTGATTACCCACCCGACCGAGCACACCGCACATGGCATCCGCCCGTGACCTGCGCCTGCAGGTGATCCTCCAGGCGATCGACAAGGTGACCGCGCCGCTGCGTGGTATTTCGACCCATAGCACCGAGGCCGCAAAGGCTCTCAAAGCCGCCCGCGATCAGCTCAAAGAGCTGAACGCTCAACAAGCCGCCGTGCAGCGCTTCCGCGAGCTACAAACGGCCCTGAAGGCGAGCCAGGAGCAGGCCCGCGCGGTACGCGCGCGCATCGAGGAGCTGCGCAATGCCCAGACCGCCGACGCCGCGGCGGCGCAGGCGCAGGCGCGCGAGCTCGCCGCGGCCGAGAAGGTGCTGCGCAGCCTCACGCGAGCCACAGAGCAGCAGACCGCGCAGCTCAAGCCCATGCGCGAGCAGCTGCAGCGCATGGGCATCCGCAACGTGGCCGCGGATGAGCAGCGGCTGCAAGATGCCATTCAGGCGACCACGGGCACCATCTACCGTCAGCGGGCGGCGCTTGACGCCCTGGCAGCCACGCAGAAGCGCCTGGCGGCCGCGCGTGCCACTTACGACAAGAGCCAGCGCCTGGCTGGCAATCTGGCCGGCGCCGGCGCGGCTACGGGCGCCGCCGGCGCCGCGGTGGGGCTGCCGGTGGCCAAGGCCGTTACCGACTACAGCAGCTTCGAGGACGCCATGCTCGGCGTGGCCCGCCAGGTGCAGGGCGCGCGTGACGACAGCGGTCGGCTCACCGAGGTGTACGCCGCGATCAAGCAGCAGGTGCACGAGCTGGGCCGAGAGATCCCGCTGGCCACCAACGACATCGCCGCCATGGTCACCGCCGGCGCGCGCATGGAGGTGCCTACGGAAGCGCTCAAGGGGTACACGCGCACCGCGGCCATGATGGCCATCGCGTTCGACGCCGTGCCCGACGAGATCGCCGAAGCAATGGGCAAGGTCGGCAAGAACTTCAAGATCCCGGTGACCGACATCGGCAGCCTGGCCGACTCGATCAACTACCTCGACGACAACGCGATCAGCAAAGGCGCCGACATCATCAACGTGCTCAACCGCATCAGCGGCGTCGTGAGCACCGTGAAGATGAGCGCGGCCGATGCCGCGGCGCTGGGCTCTACCCTGCTGACGCTCGGCGACACGCGAGAGACAGCGGCCACGGCGATCAACGCGATCACGCAGAAGTTCGCCGCGGCCGAGAAGGGGTCGAAGAAGTTCCAGGCCGCGATGAAAGAGATCGGCCTCAGCTCGAAGGCGGTCCAGAAGGGCATGCAGGTCGACGCGATGGCCACTTTCAACCAGGTCGTCAACGCCGTGCGCAAGCTACCTCAGGACAAGCGCATTGGCGTGATGGTGGAACTGGTGGGGCTGGAGCACTCCGACACGCTGGCCAAGCTCGTGGACAAGCCGGAGGAGTTGCAGCGGCAGCGCGACCTGGCCAATGCACCGAAGGCGCAAGGCTCGATGAGCAAGGAGTTCGCGGCACGGCAGGACACGCTCAGCGCACGCTGGCAGATGGCTCGCAATAGGACGTTCGAACTCACCACGGCGCTGGGCGAGAGCCTGCGGCCCGCGCTCATCAACGTGATGGGCACGCTGGGTCCGATCATCGAGCGCACCTCGGCATGGGTACGAGAGCATCCGGTGCTTGTGGGCTGGATCATGAAAGGCGCCGCGGCGCTGTCGCTGCTGCTGATCGTCATGGGAGCCATCACGATGGCCCTGGCTGCGTTCATTGGCCCCTTTGCCGTCATCCGCTACGGCCTTGCGCTGTTCGGCATACAGGCCACGGGCACGGTGGGCGTCATTGGCCGGCTCGGCACTGCAGTGCGGTTCATTGCCGGGGCGTTCATGAACCTCACGCCCTGGGGGCGCGTCATCACGCTCCTGAGCATCGGCGCCACGCTGCTGTTCTCGAACTGGGACAACATCGTGTCGTGGATGAGCGGTTTGCCCGCTAAGTTCGCGACCATCGGCGCGCAGCTCGCGCAGGGCTTGGTGCATGGGCTCACGAGCGGCTGGTCATGGGTGCGCGACGGCATCACCGGCCTGGCCGACAGCGCCGTGGGTTGGTTCAAGGAAAAGTTGGGCATCCGCAGCCCCAGCCGGGTGTTCGCGCTGGCCGGCGGCGAGATCTCCGCCGGTGCCGCCCAGGGCATCGTGCAGCGTCAGAACCTGGTGCGCCGAGCCGCGCTGGGCATGGCCGCTGCGGCCACTGCGGCGCTGCCGCTGGGTGCAGCTGCGGGTGAGCAGCCGCCGATCAACGTCGACCGCCGTCCACCGTTGCAGGCAGCCGCCGGCGGCGGGGCTGCCGTAACGGGCGGCGGCAACACCTACCACTTCACGATCAACGCGCAGCCTGGCCAGGACCCGGAGGCCATCGCGCGCGCCGTTGAGGCCGCGCTCAATCGCCGCGACCGCGCCGCGGCGGCCCGCCGGCGCTCCAGCCTGTACGACGACTGAGGAAATCCGTATGCAATATCAGATGCTGGCTTTCGGCCAATTCGTGTTCGGTCTGCCCACGCTCGCTTACCAGACGCTGAGCCGGCAAACGGCCTGGCGCCATGCCAGCAACAGTCGCGTCGGGGCACGACCAGCGCGGCAGTTTCTCGGCGCCGGTGATGACGCAATCACGCTCAGCGGCCTGCTGGTTCCTGAGTTCGCCGGTGACCGGCTCAGCCTGGACCAGCTGCGTGCGATGGGCGACGCGGGCGGCGCATGGCCGCTCGTTGGCGGCGATGGCCGGGTGTTCGGGCAATTCGTGCTTGAGCACGTGCACGAAACCGGCACGCTGCAAATCGCCGATGGCACGCCGCGGCGCATCGAGTTTGAGCTGCAGCTGCAGCGCGTGGACGACAGCCTCACCGACAGTGTCGGCGGCAACGACGTCGACGTGCTGCTCGACGAGGCCACAGCCCCATGAGCACGCCCATGGACCCCGTCCGCTACCCGCACCCCGCGTACCGCATCACGCTTGACGACCAAGACCTCACACCGAAGCTGAGGCCGCGGCTGCGCAGCCTGACGTTGTGCCTGGCTCGCGGAGGCGAGGCCGATCAGCTCGACCTCGTGCTTGATGACCACGACGGTGGGCTGCAGATCCCAAGCACCGGCGTGGAGCTTGCGCTCTGGATCGGCTACGTCGGCGACCTGGTGGACATGGGCACGTTCACCGTCGACGAGATCGAGCACAGCGGCGCGCCGGACGAGTTGCACATCCGCGCCCGCAGCGCGAACCTGCGCGCCGAGCTGCGCAGCCGCACTGAGCGCAGCTGGCACGGAACGACGCTGGGGAGCATCGTCAAGACGCTGGCCAAGAAGCACGGCCTCGCCGCCCGCGTGGACCCGCGCCTGGCCAGCCGCGCCGTGACGCACGAGGACCAGAGCGAGAGCGACGTCGCGTTCCTGCAGCGCCTGGCCAAGCGCTTCGACGCCGTGGCAACGGTAAAGAAGGATCGGCTGCTGTTCCTGCCGATCCAAGGCACGCAAACGTCCACTGGCGCGCCCCTGCCCACGATCACGCTCACGCGCGCCGCCGGCGACCAGCACCGGTATCACACCAGCGACCGCGACGCGTACACCGGGGTGGTTGCGTACTGGCACGACCCAGCCCGCGCGAAGCGCCGGGGGGTAGTCGTCGGCACGCGCAAAAACGCGAAGCGCCTGCGCGAGACTTTCACAGATGAGGCTTCAGCACGAGCGGGCGCGCAAGCCGAGTGGAAACGCATCCAGCGCGGCGCGGCGACGCTGCAGCTGACGCTGGCTCTGGGGCGGGCGGACCTGGCGCCTCAGACGCCGGTGGCTGTGACCGGGTTCAAGCCGCAGATCGACGCCGGCGAGTGGTTGACCGTAAAGGTGACGCATACCCTCGGTGATGGAGGATTTACGACCAGCGTCGAACTGGAGAACGGCGCGGCGGCCGAGGACACGGGAGAAGCGGCGGAAGACGTGAGTAACGAAGTTGACGAGTGACCCCTGTTGCTCAAACAAAAAAGCCCGCGTTAAGCGGGCTTTTTCTATCGCGCACAGAAATTATTGAGGCACGTAGGCATAAGACTGCGGAGCCACTCCACTGGGGAGATACTCATTGAGCTTCTTAGGGTTTTTAAACCTTTTTACGCTCTTCACCTCAATAGCGTACCCAACATCTCTACCGTGAAAATATTCCGCAAAGAAATTTTCCGTGATTCCAGAAAAATCTTTCGTCATCTTCCACAGCTGCTCAGGATGTTCTGCGTGAACGCGCTGTATAGTGAATTCGCCTATCACTTTACCGACCGGCATAGTCGCATATATTACGACAGTTTTCACACGCGCATCGCGATGCACACGCCTCCTGAACTCAAAACGCTTGGATCCGTCAAGAATTCTGTAAGCGTATTCCGGTTTAATCGATAACAAGATTTTCATCTAGTCCTGCAGCAAATAAAACGTCACGGAGTTGTTTTTTACTGAGGCGCATCAGCCCCCAGTATTCATTGGGATCAAACCCCATTGCATCAATCATTTTACCTCGAGTAATTCTCTTGGGAAGTGCAAAGTTGTATGTAAACCTCAGAACATGGGGGTAGTCTTGGGTTTCCCAAAGACTCTTGAGTTCATCCAACTCAAAGACACTGTAAGGCTGACAGTACCTAATAAAAGCATTAATGTCAGGGAACGTAGAAATATGCCTGCTTTCCTCCACTACAGCTACAGACGTAGCCACCGACCGATAACGTGCAGGACCCAAATTGTCCGTAGTGCGATAAATCAGTATCACGTCACCAACCTGAATACGACCCATACCGCGCATACCAGCCAAGTAAACCTTATGGATGCTGTTGGTATGAGACACATCCATAACGATGGATGCATCTTCACTTTTCAAAATGGAGTCTGGTAACAACCGAGTGTGCCAGATAGGTTTTATGGAAAGCAGGTAGATGGCTTGAGTACCAAGCTTCACGAGCGGATAGCGTTCAAGAGTCGAGCCCTTGTCAACGAGCATCTCCTTAACAAGAACCAACTCCGTGCCGTTCTTGGTGGTCTTGGTCGATGCCTTAACGAAACCATAGCGTTCAAACAAAGCGACCAGGGCACTGTGCTTTTCGAAAACTGTGACGTAGACTTCCTTGGCTCCTTCTGTGATGGCATGGTCAAATATCTTTTTCAGAAATCTCTCACCAAGCCGCGTTCCGTGTGGGTTTATTTTCATAGTCCCCACTTTTATTCTTATCGCCGCAGGAAGCGCAGGAGTTACATCAGTCAGCGGTCCATCCTCACGCTTGAGGTAAAGAAAACCTTCGATGCTCTTATCATCATCCCCATAGAACACATACGCATGGTCCTCAGCTTTCTTAGCGAACCACGTGGGAAATTCCTCGTAGTCCTTCTTCAGCGAGTCAAAGAAGGGGTCCGAAAGGTCAATGTCCTTGAATTTTTGCCTAGAAAGCGTCATCACCTACTCCTGTAAAAACTTCTTATTTGTTAATAGAGCTTCTTACTTCAGAAGCCACAGTTGGCGTTGGCACAGATCTCTTACCCGGGAAGCGCAGAACGACAGCAGTAGCCCACCTATGGTGAACGGGTAGGCCTGAAGGTTCTCCACCGGCCGGGTTCTCATGCTCAGCTCTTGAACTGCCCCGATGCCCTGCACTTTTCAGTGGCCAGGTTGACCACGTCGACGAGGTTAGAACTGCGTCGGCCCTTGGCGTCTGTCACTCTCCAAACCTCGTCGATGTCCCGCGCACCAAACTCCCGCTGTGCGCGGTGCTTACTCATCACGCCATAGGCCTTTCCGTTCGGGGCCTCCAGCATCACGATATCTGGCCCCTGGCACAGCACTCGCACCGGCTGCACCGTCAACGGCCAGTCGCCCTTGATGTCGGCCGCGCTGATAGATCCAGCCGGCGCAGCGCTCGCCGCTGTGGCCACCACCAGGCTGGTCACAGCCAGCAAGCTGTCGATCGTCTTCTTCACTTCCTCTCCCTCCATCACAGCGCATCGAGGCTCCCCACTACGGGCAGCAATCACCGAGCGTCCCTGATTTATTTCTTCTGCTGTTGAGCCAATGCAGCCAGCACCGTAGACGCGGCTTGACGGCCCTCCGCTGCGGCGCGCCGGTAGTTCTCCACCAGCATGGCCTCCTCAGCCGTCAGCAGTGCAGCTGCGGCCTCTACGCGCTGGCCCGTGATGACGTAGTGCACGTCCACCCCATGCTGAGCCAAGCGCTCCAGGTACTCCCAATCCGGCGCTCTTTCACCCGCCTCGTAGCGCCCTTGAGCAGCGCGGCCCACGCCGCCAATGGCGCCCATCTCCTCCTGTGAGATGCGAAGTTTTTCACGCTCCTCTCGGAGTCGGTTACTTTTTGTGCTCATTTGGCTGCAAAGTTCCTTGCAATGCGACCGTTTGGCTGCAATCCTGCGTAAGCGTTCAACAGCCAATTACACACTCAAACGGGAGCCGTTCCATGCCGACCGAGAAACCTCAGCGATCGCCAAAGGGCGTTTCCGATTTGCCAATCGCCCTTGACCTGCCACCAGCGCAGATGGACTTGGTGGCCAAGTACGCGAGGGGTGAGAACCGCACCAAGTCGGCATTTGCACGGTTGCTCGTGAAACGAGGCTTGGCGGCCTACAAGAAGAATCCTCGGGTGCTGTCCAGCGTTCGAGTTGATGGTGCAACTTCTCGGCGGCACATCGGTTTGCGACTGATGCCTGACGAGGTCGCAGACCTGGAAGAAGGCGCGCGGAAGGAAATCCGCAGCGTCGCATTGTTCGCGCGCCTTCTGGCGCTTGTGGGCCTGGCCGAGTTCGAGGAGGAGCTCGGCGTGGGTACCTGACAACCACCACAGCAGACGTAGTAGGGAGCCCTTCATGACAGAAATTGCCACGACAACGCACCAGCGAGGCGGCCG
This sequence comes from Azohydromonas lata, assembly GCF_034427735.1. Lineage (NCBI taxonomy): Bacteria > Pseudomonadati > Pseudomonadota > Betaproteobacteria > Burkholderiales > Sphaerotilaceae > Azohydromonas > Azohydromonas lata. Next base: position 71,901 of record NZ_JAXOJX010000013.1, on the reverse strand, counting down.
CATGCGGCTCGGCTTTTTCTGTCCCCATTGCGGCTGCCGTTCCACCGGAAGGAACAACCGGTATCTGAGCCCGCTGCTGATGGAGTTGACGTTCGTTTGCAACAACCTGCAGTGCGGCCACATCTACGTGGCCCAGATCGAGGCCGTGCGCTCGTTGTCTCCCTCATCCATCCCCCGTACTGATATTCAGCTGCCACTGTCGCAGCACGTGAGGCGCGGTGCGCTCAATGCCGTGCTGAGCAACAGCCCTGTTGCTGCTACTGCTGACCCCGTCGACGACGTCCCCGCTGCCAGCCGCACTGGTGACCTGTTTGAAGGCCTTGCCTATGGCTGACGGATACCCACGCAGACGCGTCCGCCGCAAGGCCTGACGCGTCACCCCACACACGACATCAACCAGCGGAGCCTGCTCGGAGGCTCTGCGGGAAACGCTCAACCTGCTGTATCCGTTGACATGAAAACGACCCCAACGCCAACTGTTCTGAGCACGGCATGCATGCGCCATGAGCTTGAGCGCCACGAGAACCGCATGCGTGAGCTGCGAACGCTGACGCAGCACCTGCAGCGCCTGCAGGCCTACGTGCCTGCGTTGGTAGCCAAGGGCGTCGTGCTGGGCCCGAATGAGATAAACCTGGACACCAGCCGTAAAGGTCGCCCGTCCATCTACGTCACGGCGCCGCTGCAAGACCACAGGAACCATGCCCTGTACCGGGCGCTGCTTGAGCTTGGCTTCACGAAGCGTGAGCAGTTCGACCGCGGCGCGTACACGCTGCTGCTGCTGACCTTGGGCCCCGTGCGCCTGTCGTTCGCCGCAGGACTGCCGCTGCCTGAAGTTCAGGCCTCCGCAAGCGTGGAGATGGCCACGGCATGAATGCAGACCTGCAGCAGGACTTGCTCGACGCATTCGACGAGTTCGATTTCAAAGCCAAGGGAGGCTGGCTGCGGCGCGGCAAGTGCCCGCAGTGCGGCGAACGCGAGCTCTACACCAACGCCGATCACCCGTGGGTGCTCAAGTGCGGCAGGCTCAACCGGTGCGGCTACGAAGAGCACGTCAAGGCCCGCTACCCCGAGTTGTTCGAAGACTGGTCGAAGCGCACGCGCGAGGAAGCCAAGACGAACCCGGATGCCGCAGCCGATGCGTACCTCTCCATCGAGCGAGGCTTCAACCTGGAGCGCATCAAGGGCTGGTATCGCCAAGAGGCCTACTTTGACCCAGAGGCCGACAACGGCCGAGGCGCTACGTCGGCAACCGTGCGCTTCCCGGTCGGTACTGCGTATTGGGAGCGGCTTATTGACCGACCCGGCCGGTTCGACAAGAAGGCGCACTTCCGCAAGGGCAGCTCATTCAAGGGAATGTGGTGGCAGCCCCAAGGCCGCGACTTCGCCCGCGCCACCGAGATCTGGATTCCAGAGGGCATCTTCAACGCCATCGCGCTGGACCACCACGAGCTGCTCGCGGCCAGCAACATGAGTTCGAGCAACTACCCCGGCGCGGCGCTGGACGCCATCGCGGAGGAGTGCAAGGGTCGCAGCCTGCCGCGCCCTACCCTTGTATGGGCTCAGGACAACGACAAGGCAGGCCGCGAATACATGCTCAGGCACGTCAGGCAGGCCGAGAAAGCGGGCTGGACGTGCAAGGCTGCGCTTGTGCCGCAGACCGGTCGCCGCAAGCTGGACTGGAACGATCTTCACCAGCTCGGCAAGCTCGACGGACGCATGCTGGAAGAGTGCCGCTACCAGGGCGACCTGCTGCTGGCCAAGAGCGCGCTCGACAAGGGCTTGCTCATCTACCGGCACGACGGCCGGCACGAATTCCATTTCGATTTCGAGAATTCGCTCTACTGGTTCAAGCTGGACCTGGACGCCTATCACAAGGAAATCCAGGAGCTGCAGAAAGAGGGGCGCAAGAGCGACGAGGAGCAGCCCGCTGTCATCGAGCAGGCGCTGCTCAAAGCGCACGCGATCACGCGCATCGCCGAGTGCGTGCCCACGCCGCTCTACTACCTGGCCAACCGCATGACGGATGAGGCTTGGTATTACCTGCGCATCGTGTTCGCTCACGAGGGGCCAGAGGTAAAGGCCACGTTCACCGCGTCGCACCTTTCCTCCGCTACCGACTTCGGCAAGCGTCTGCTGCACGTCGCCCCTGGCGCCATGTACAGCGGCACGTCGCTGATGTTGCGCCGCATGCTGCAGAAGCAGCTTTTCAACATCCCCCGCGTCGAAACCATCGACTACGTGGGCTACACGGCCGAGCACAAGGCCTACGTGTTCAACAAGTTGGCCGTGCAGGACGGGCGCGTCTACAAGGCCAACGACGACGACTACTTCGAGCTCAACCGGCTGCAGATCAAGTCCCTCATGGGCCTGCCGCTGTCCATCAATCCGGATCTGCGCGACTACTCCGATGCATGGGTGCGGCTGCTGTGGACGGCCTACGGTGCCAAAGGCTTCGTTGCCCTGGCGTACTGGCTGGGGACGCTGTTCGCAGAGCAGATCCGCGCGGCCCAGCAGTCCTACCCGTTCCTGGAAATGTGCGGCGAGGCAGGCACCGGCAAAACGACACTGCTGGAGTTTTTCTGGAAGCTGCTGGGCAGGGTCGGCTATGAGGGCTTCGATTTCGTCAAGGCTTCAGTGGCGGGCCGCAACCGGGCGCTGGCCCAGGTTTCGAACCTACCCACGGTGCTGATCGAAGGGGACCGTGGCGGCGCCTCCGAGGACAAGGGCCCTCACGTTCGCCAGTTCGACTTTGACGAGTTGAAGCCGATGTACAACGGCCGCGGCATCCGCGCCCGGGGCGTGGCCGACGGCAGCAACGCCACGCTGGAACCCCCGTTCCGCTCGTCCATCGTCATTGCGCAGAACGCGGCCGTCCAGGCCTCGGAGGCAATCCTCAGCCGCATCGTGCACATGCGCTGGACCCGTGCACACCACAGCCCGGAGGGCCTGGCCGCGGGCAAGTCACTGGCTGCCATGCCCATCGAGCAGGTGAGCGGCTGGCTGATCAAGGCGTTGGCATCCGAGCGCGCCGTCTTGCAGAAGGTGCTTGAGCGCGCACCCGTGCACGAGAAGCGACTGCTGGACAAGGTCAAGATGGTGCGCATTGCCACCTGCCACGGCCAGATCGCGGCGCTGGCCGAAGCGCTGCGCCTGGTTGTGCGCATAGAGGACTGGCAGTTCGACGCTGTGATGAAGCAGATCGACGCTATGGCCATCGAGCGGCAGGCCGCGATCAACACCGACCACCCCATGGTCGTCGAGTTCTGGGAAGCGTTCGAGTACTTGGACGGCGGCGCAACGCCGGTGAACCACTCGCGCAAGGACGACACCACGGTGGCCGTGAACCTCAACCACTTCGCGCAGGTGGCGCGCCAGTACGGCCAGAACGTACCGCTGCTGACAGAGCTGAAGAAGCACTTGCCTACATCGCGCCGCTACAAGTTCATCGGCACCAAGAACGTGAACTCGGCCCTCAAGGAGGCGAACGCGCTCAACAAGAGCAGCGCGATCTGGTGCTGGGTATTCGAGCGCCCCGCTGAGGACCGCCCGGAGGCCTGAAGCCATGCGCCGCACCCTGATCCCTTCCGATGCCGATTTGCGCGCCGCTTGGGCCCGCCTTGGCCGTGAGCGGGCCATGCCCTCCACCTACGAGGCTGCCATGGCGCAACCGCTGGCCAGCCGCCTGGTGCGCATCAATGCCATCCAACACCTGCAGCGCGGCGCCGGCGCGCGGCAGCAGCAGCCGGTGCCTGTGCAGAGGCCCGGTGCTCATCACCACCACCGGCATTTCGACCCCAAGAGCCTCGCCGCCGGCGAGCGCGACGACGACTGACCTCAAGGAGCCTCGCTATGAACGTCAACCCGATGACCCTGACCTACCACCGCGGCGCACGGATAGCTGGCCGCGCCACCCGCGCCGCGGCGCCCCTGCACCTGATCGGCTTGGTAGGCCAGGACGGTGCCGAACGCCGCATTGCCCTGCAGGCGTTGCAGGCGCTGGGCTTCCAGGCCTGCAGCTTTGCCAGTGAGCTGCAGCGCCAAGCCGGCGAAGCTTGGTGCATGGACCAGCGGCACCTCGCTCCAGGCGAGTGCTGGGAGGTGCCGCTGCAGGCCCTGGCCGCGGCGCGCTGCGCAGACCCGTTCTTCCGCGCCTGGGCGGCCCGCCGCGGTCTTGACCTGGACTGCGCGCGCAGCCCCCGCTGGGCCACGATGCACTGGAGCCTCTACAAACGCGAAGCCGATGCCTGGGCGTTCGTGCGCGCCGTCGAAGCTTGGCTCGTCGACCAGCACGTGCGCCATGGCAGAGACCGCCTGGTCATCACCGACGTGCACACCCTCCAGGAGTACGAGCTGCTGCAGCACTGGGGCGCGCGCACGCTGGAGCTGGGCCTGCAGCGCATGGAGGGCCCAACCGGCGCGCACGACGCGTGGGTGAACACCGGCGACGCCTCGCACCTGGCTCAACGCGTGGCCACCACCGTGGCCGAGCTGTTCGGCGAGTCCGCCATGGGCATCGGGCGCTACATGAACGGAGGCCGGGCGTGAGCAACAAGATCGTTTCTGTCAGCGTGGAGCTGACCCCGGTAGAGGTAGCCATGGTGGAGGCTTTCCTGGCCGGCTGGCTGAACCGCACAGGCAGGCTGCCTGATGGCGGCCCGAGCCGATTGGAGCTCGTGTCCGGGGTTGTGCGTGTGCGTCAGGCATGCGCGCTGGCCTTGGGCACCGACAACGCACGTTCCATCAACAGCGGCAAGCGCGACGAGGCCTGACCATGCCTATCAAGCCCGAAAACGCTGGCCGCTACCCCGCTGACTGGCCTGAGGTCCACCGGCGCATCTGCGAGCGCGAGGGCTACCGCTGCAAACACTGCGGCGCGCCCGACCGCGAGCGCATCGCCCGCGGAACCGGCAAGGACGCCGGCACTTACATGACCTCGGACGCACAAGTCTTCGATGCAGAGACCGGCGAGCTGCTCACTGAGCAGTACCGGCACACCGATTACGAGCTGGACCACATGGTCACCATCGTGCTCACGGTGGCGCATCTCGACCAAGTCATTGAGCACGGCGACGACGAGAACCTCGCCGCGCTGTGCCAGCGCTGCCACCTGCAGCTCGACCGCCCATTCAACCTGGCCAAGGCCTGGCTCACCCGCCACAACGGCCGCGGTGTGTCCGACATGTTCGGGTTCGATGGCACGGTGCCACTACTGGTGAGCATATGACCATGCTCACCCCCGCCTACCACGACCTTATCCGCCTGCTGGCCCAGCAGGCGGCCCGGGAATGGTCGCTGGGGCAACGGCATCCCGCCGACGAGCCCCAGCCTCACCCCCAGAAATGGGACGGCGCGGGAGAGGGGTTGCAGCCCTCGCCCACGCCTGACATGCCCGACCTCTGACCGGAGTACCCGACATGTTGCGCCGAGCATCCCACAAAAACAGCCACCTTTCCTGCCCGCCAGGCCCCATTCACTGTGTAAGCGTTTCGCACTCTGCGATAAGATGCGCATGTCGCCGCTTATCGGCGATGCGGGCTTGGCAGCCCGATAGACCCAGCGGCAAAAGCCGCACCTCCCGCAGGACCTGCGGCTTTTTCGTGCCTGAGCACGCCTGTTCCAATGGCTGCCCGGGTGGGGAGGCCGCAAGGCCTGCCGGTTTACAGCCTCCGCTGGGTCGCCGGTCTGCCAACCCCACCTCGGGCCGCCGCCCTTTCTTGGCAGGAGGGGCAGCGGCAGTTCAACCGACTGACCCGCTGGAGGCCTTCATGGCTCTCTCCTTCCGCACCTGCGCATCCGCGCCGGCTCGGCACTCGCACGCACGAGGAGCCGGGGCATGAACTACTTCCCCTTTCACCTCGGCGACTACGCAGCGGCGACGCTGCACCTGAGCCTCATCGAGGACGCTTTGCTGTGCCGCATGCTGCGGCGCTACTACCTGGACGAGAAGCCGTTGCCGGCCGACGTGGCCGAAGTGGCCCGGCGCGTGGGCGCCCGTAACGCTGACGAGCTGCAGGCCGTTGACCTGGTGCTGCGCGAGTTCTTCACGCTCACGCCGGATGGATGGCGCCAAGCGCGTGCTGACCGCGAGATCGCCGCCTACCGCGCCGCAGCCGAGCGCGGCCGCGCCGGCGCCAAGGCGCGCTGGGAGCAGTCCGAGCTGCTGGACGACTTGTCCACAGGTGTCCCTGGCAATGCCAACCAGGAACCAGGAACCAAGAACCAAAAACCAGCTGCTGCACGCCGTGTGGATAAGGCGAAGAAGGCCAAAGCCACCCCGGCCATGGCCGAGGCAGCCGGTGCGGTGTGCGAGGTGCTGCGCGCCGTGGGCCTGAACGATGCCGACCCGCAGGAACCGTTGCTGCACGAACTGCTGGCCAGCGGCGTGACCGCGCAGGACTTGGTTGCCGTGGCCGTGCGCGCGGGGCATGCGGACCACCCATTCCGCTACACGTTGAAGGCGGCAAAAGGGCGAATCTCTTCTCAGCCTGAGGGTCGGGAGTGTGATTTGCTTACACTGTATGGACATACAGTGATCGATGCGGGCGCAGCAGACCATGCCCGTACCCAGGATTACCTCAGCCGGCTGTTGCTGTCAGACGATCAACGGGCAAAGGCACAGGCAGAGGCGCGACGCATCCGAGAGGAGTTGTCGCTGGGCAAGAAGTCGAAGAAGGAGCCTGCTGATGTCGCCTGCTGACTATGTCCCCGTTCCTCGCCGTGCTGCGGCCGAGCAGATGAGCAAGATCGACCGCGTCGATCGACAGCTCGAAGCCCTTCTCGCGCTGCTCGCTGCTGCGGGCGAGAACCGACTGGCTGCCAGCCACGTGCACGAGCTGCTTCTCCCTACGCGCAACGACCTCGCCGCCGCCGCCGAGGCGTGGCATCGAATCCTGGGACATTGACCATGAACAACCTTTCCCTGGCCCCATGGGCCAGCCGCGCCCTGGGCGCGTTGGCCGGACTGACCGGTGTCGGCCTGACCGCCGTGGGCGGCAAGCTGATGGTGATGGCCATGCAGCAGACCGAGCGTGACGCTGAGGCGCAGGCCTGGCTGGCCAGCGCCGGCGTGCTGCTGGCCGCCGGCCAGTTCCTGGCGTTCTGGATCGCTGCGCAGTTGCCGCTGGACCAGATGCGCCGCATGCGCTGGGGGCTGGTAGCCCTAGGCGTGCTGCTGGTGGGCGCCGAGATTGGCTCCGGCACGTACACGCAACTGGCCCTCGCACAGGCTTCGGACGCCACGGCCATGGCGCAGGCCTCGGAGATTTCGCAGTTGCAGCGCACGATCGATGGGCGCAGCGCGACAGCTGCCACTTGGCGAGCCAACTGCGCGGGCAACAGCAGCTCGAGCATCAAGGCCAGCCGCGACGCCGGCGCCGAGGCCTGCGCCAAAGCCGAGGCCATCGAGGCTGGCATAGAGCCCCTGGCGGCCCGCCTGGTGGCCTTGCAGGCCGCCCAGCGGCCCACGGCGTCCACGGTGCAGGGCGAGCATGTGCTGGTGGTGGCGCTGATCCGCTCCGCGCTGATCGCAATCACCGCCCTCGTGATGACCTCCGCCGGCGGCGCGCTGTGGCGCGCGGCGCGGCGTGAGCGATCGGCCGCCCTGCCCTTCGAGCCGATGGCAGTGCCGGTGGAGCGGCCCACGATGGCACCGCCGGCGCCGGTGCGCCTGGCCAGCGGGCCGCACCCGGTACCGGGCCGTTTCAGCACTGCCGCCGCGGCGTTCCCGGCCGCAGTGGTGACGGCGGCCGTTCCGGGGTTTGCCCATGCCGTTCCGCCGGTGCCAGTGGTGGTGCGAGCGGAACAGCGTGTTCCGGAACAGGCGCCTGCCCCTGTTCCGCCAGTACCGGCGCCGGAACAAGCCGCCGCGTCGGCGCCCATGCCTGTTCCTGCGCCGGCGGCGGCTCCTGAAGCCGCCCCCGTGCCCGTGCCCGCGCCGGAGCAGCGCGTGGTCTGCCTGCAGGCGCCCGAGACGGCCGGCTGCGGCATCGAGCCGGACGAGCAGCCCGAGGTGGTCCAGACGGGCCTGGAGGCCAGCATGCGCGACTACTACATGCGCGTGCTGCAGGGCGTGCGCGCCGGAACGATCCAGCCGAACGTGCGCTCCGTGCGCGCAGCCGTGGGCGGCGCCACGGCGACGGTCCAGCGGTGCCTGGGCGAGTTGCACCGGGCTGGCGTGATCGAACCGCGGAACAAGGGCCGCGGCTACCAGCTGACGCAGAACGGAGGCTGCTGATGGTCGGGAACATGCTGAAGCGGCTGAAGATCGCGACGCGGAACAAGCTGCGCGTGTTCCTGGGCTACGACGCGGAGCTGCTGCGCCTGCAGCAGGCGCAGCGCGCGCTGGACCACCTGGTGCGCGAGCGCACCGACGTGCACGCCGACGTCGACCTGCGCGGCCGCAGCCAGGTGGTGCTGATTGGCCGCTACCGCGGCACCGACTACGTCGAGATCCGGCCGGTGGCGCACGAGGACCTGGCCCGCCTGGTGGACTACCTCAACACCATCACGCCCCACGCCCGCCTGGGCCGCGTTGACGTCGCGCAGCCTTACCGCGCCGTGGTGGCCAACCACATCAACAGGAGCTTCTGATGCACATCGCCATCTGCATTGGCTGCGGCTGCACTGATCACGCCGCATGCGAGGACCCAGAGACATGCCAGCCATGCCACTGGCTGGACGTGGACTACGACGAGGGCCGTGGCGTGTGTTCGGCATGCCCCGATGAACTGGAGCGCTGGGAGCACGGCGACCGCACGGTCGCCGTGCCGGTGGAGGCCTGCGCCGAGCTGCTCATCGATGAAGCCGACGTGCCGTACTGACCGGCCACGGCCATGGACTACAGCGCCTGGACCAGCCGCACGCCGCGGCGGCCAGGCGTTTTTCATTGGAGGACCAGACCATGAAGGCGACCATCTACGCCCGCTTCAGCACGGACATGCAGTCCGAGAGTTCGATTGAAGGCCAGGAGCGCCTGTGCCGCCAGCGCGCCGAGTCCGAGGGCTGGACGGTGACCGCCATCCGCGCCGACCGCGCCGTGAGCGGCCAGACCCCGGTGGACTCGCGCCCGGCCGGCAAGCTGCTGCTGGCCGACGTCGCCGCCGGCCGCCTGCAGGTGCTGTTGCTGGAGGGGCTGGACCGGTTGTCCCGTGACCAGGTTGAGCAAGAGCGCGTCGTACGCCGCCTGGAATACGCCGGCGTGCGCATCGTGGGCGTGAGCGACGGCTACGACTCGACGATGTGCGGCAGCCGCGTGATGCGCGGCGTGCGCGGGCTCATCAACGACATCTTCGTTGACGACCTACGCAAGAAGGTCCACCGCGGGATCTCCGTGCGCGCCGCGCGCGGCCTCTACACCGGAAGCGTGCCGCCCTACGGCTATCGCATCGTGCGCACGGACGAGGGCAGGGTGCTGGAGATCGACGAGGACCAAGCGGCTACCGTGCGCTGGGCCTTTGAGCGCTTCGCTGCTGGCGACAACCTCTACACGCTGGCCTCGACGCTCAATGCACGCGGCGTGCCGTCGCCGGGTGGCAAGCAGTGGGACGCGGCCTACATCTGCGGCTCCATGCCCGCGCGGCCGGGGCTGCTGCAGCGTGAGCTCTACATCGGCCGCCTTTCCTGGAACCGCACGCAGTACCTGCGCGACCCGGAGACCGGGAAACGCTCATGGGTGGCCAGGCCGGTTGACGAATGGATCGTCACCGAGCGGCCTGAGCTGCGCATCGTTGACGAGGCGACCTGGTCAGCCACGCGCGCGCGCCTGGCCGCCGGCGGGCCTGGGCGGGGAGTCACCAAAGGGGCGAAGTCACTGCTCAGCCGGCTGCTGCGCTGCCCGCACTGCGCCGGCGCGATGCTGGCCGTGAGCAGCGCGCGCTACGGCTGCGCCGCGCGGGCGCGCTTCGGCCCAACGGCATGCCAGGGCTACTACGTGCGCCGCGACATCGTGGAGCGCCGGCTGCTGGCCCACGTGCGCGAGCAGCTGCTCACGCCTGCTGCGGCCATGGCCTTCGAGGCCGAGTTCAAGAAGGCCATCGCCGCGCACCGCAGCCAGGCTGACGAGCAGGCGCTGCAGCGCCGTCGGCGCGAGCTGGAGGGCGAGATTCGGCGCCTGGTGGACGGCATCGCCGCGGTGGGCGTGTCGCCGGCGCTGGCCAGCCGCCTGCAGGCCGCTGAGGCCGAGCTGGAAGGAGTGGGGCAATCGTTGCTGCTGCTGAACCGTCCGGTGGCAGTGCCGAACGTGCGCGAGCTGTTCGCGAGGAAGCTGATGGACCTGGGGACCGCGCTGGAGCAAGACATGCGGTGCGCCCGCGAGATGCTGCGGGAGATCCTGGAGGATGTGTTTTTGGAGCTGGACGGCGAGGCCGTTTATGCAGTGGTCCAGACCGCTCGCCTGGAGCTGCTGGTGGCCAACGGGGTGTCTACAGCGCAGGTTGCAGGAACTTGCCCGACATCGTGATGCTCACCCGGTCGCCTGCCGGGTGGGGCTCGCGCTGCAGGTCCATCCTGAAGTCGATGGCGCTCATGATGCCGTCGCCGAACTCCTCGTGGATCAGCTCCTTGAAGGTCGTCCCGTACACGCTCACCAGCTCGTAGAAGCGGTAGATCAGCGGGTCGGCGGGCACGCTGGTGGGCAGCGAGCCCTTGTAGGGGACGACCATCAGCCACTTCTTCTCCTCGTCGGTGAGGCCGAAGAGGTCGGCCACCACGGCGGCCTGCTCGGCGCCCAGCGTCATCTGGCCCAGGCAGGCGGCCGTGACCCATTCCTTGCTCAGGCCGACCTGGTCGGCCACGTCGGACCACTTCAGGCCCTTGGACACCTTGGCGGCGATGATCTTTTCGGTGACGTCCAGGCGGCTCATGTTGTCGTGTCTCCTTGCGGCATTGGCGGGTGGGCACCCGCGCGGCGGCGGCACGGCAGGCACCGCCGCAGTGCACGGCGGCCGGCCCCGCCACCCCGGCGCGGGTGGAAAAGGTGCGCCGGCATCAAGAGGCTGCCGGCGCGGGGCGCCAGTCCGCAAGGGCCGTGCCACGCGCAGCCGCGCGGTGCGGCCCGCGCCGCTCAGTAGGCGCCCTTGAGCAGCCCGTCTATGGCGTGCGCCTGCTCTATGGGCTGCAGCTCGTCCACCACGCGGCCGCCCAGGTGGCGACGCACCTCGGCCGGCAGCGACGCGAAGTAGGCGGGCGTGAGCTGTATGTCGTGGCGCTCGCCGTTGCGGGCGTCCGGCGCGTCCACGCCCACCACCAGCACGGGGCGCGACGACTGCGAGCGGTTGGCCGTGCCGCGGTGGACGGTGAGCGCCGAGCGCGCGGAGATGTCGCCCATCCTGGGCATGCGCACCTGGCGCAGCGCCTCGTAGCGCGGGTAAAGCTCGCGCGGCGGGAACATGCCGGCCTCGCGGCGGCCGCCGGCCTCGGCGTCCAGGCCGAACTCGTCCCACTGCGTGCCGGGGGCGATCTCGAAGGGGCCCATCTCCGCCGTGGTGTCCACGGCCGTGAGGTTGAAGGCCAGCGAGCTCAGGCGGCGGCCCATGGCCGTTTCCGGCGGCATGGGGAAGTCGCGGTGCCAGGGCTGGTCCTGCGCGCCGGGGCCAGGCACATCGAAGCCGATCTCTATCACCTTGTAGTCCGGCCCAAGCACGGCGCGGCACACGGCGACGAACCAGGGGTGGGTGACGATGTCGATGAAGCCGCGCAGGCGCTCGGGGTGGACCTCGACGTAGTAGCGCTCGGGGCCGCGCGGCAGCGCGCCGCGGGGGCGGGCGCGGGCTTCGGCGAAGAGGGTGTCGATGTCCTCGCGCAGCCGCTCGACCCAGGCGCGCTCGAAGGCGCCGCGCAGGGCGATGATGCCGTCGCCGTAGAGGCCGCCCATGATGGCGGCGGTGTCGTAAGGAGCCTGCGGCGCGGGGCCGCCGGGGGCTGGGGTGTTCATGCGCTGTGTCTCCTGCAGGCTGCCAAGTCAGCCCAGGAGACGGGGCAGGCAGCGCGCCCGCCCCGGCTTCAACGCTCAGGGCGCGCCGTAGCCGCCGCCGCCAGGCGTGTCGATGACGAAGCGGTCGCCGGCTTGCATTTCCACCGAGCCGATGTGCCCCAGCGCCTCCTCGCGGCCGTCCGCCCGCAGCACGCGGTTGCGGCCGGGTTCGCCGGGGCTGCCGCCTGACAAGCCAAAAGCCGGGTGCACGCGGCCGTTGGAGAGGATGGAGGCCGTCATGGGCTCCAGGAAGCGCAGCACCCGCGTGCCGCCGTCACCGCCACGCCAGCGGCCGGCGCCGCCGGAGCCCGGCCGAATCTCGTAGCTCTCCAGCCGCACCGGGAAGCGGTACTCCAGCACCTCGGGGTCGGTCAGGCGCGAGTTGGTCATGTGCGTCTGGACGACGGCCGTGCCGTCGAAGCCGCCTTCGGCCTCGCCGCCCAGGGCCACGCCGGCACCGGAGCCGCCGGAGACCGTCTCGTAGTACTGGTATTTCGCGTTGCCGAAGGTGAAGTTGTTCATGGTCGGCTGCGCGCCGGCCAGCACGCCCAACGCGCCGTAGAGCGCGTTGGTGACGCAGGTGGACACCTCCACGTTGCCGGCGACCACGGCAGCCGGCGGCGCGGGGTTGAGCATGCAGCCCTCGGGGACGATGACTTCGATGGGCTTCAGGCAGCCGGCGTTGAGCGGGATGTCGTCGTCCACCAGCGTGCGGAAGACATAGAGCACGGCGGCCATGGCCACGGCCTTGGGCGCATTGAAGTTGTCGTCGCGCTGGGGCGACGTGCCGGTGAAGTCCACCACCGCCGAGCGCGCCTGGCGGTCCATGCGCAGCGCGACCTCGATCTTCGCGCCGTTGTCCAGCGGCAGCGTGAAACGGCCGTCGCGGCTGAGGGCCGGGTCCAGGCGGGCGATCGCCATGCGCACGCTTTCCTCGGCGTTGTCCTGCACGTGGCGCATGTAGGCCTGCACGGTGTCCAGGCCGAATTGGGCGACCATGGCGTGCAGCTCCTGCACACCCTTTTCGTTGGCGGCGATCTGCGCGCGCAAGTCGGCCAGGTTCTGCTGCGCGTTGCGCGCCGGGTAGGGGCCGCTTTGCAGCAGCGCGAGCATTTCCGCTTCACGCAGCCGGCCGCTTTCGACCAGCAGCACGTTGTCGATGAGCACGCCCTCTTCGCCGATGCAGCGCGAGAAGGGCGGCATGGAGCCCGGCGTGATGCCGCCGATGTCGGCGTGGTGGCCTCGCGAGGCCACGTAGAAGAGCACGGCCGTGCCGCCCTCGTTCCACACGGGCGTGACCACGGTCACGTCCGGCAAATGGGTGCCGCCGTGGTAGGGATCGTTGAGGACGAACACGTCGCCAGGCCGCATGCCGGGGTTGCGCGCGATCACGGTCTTGATGGACTCGCTCATGGACCCGAGGTGCACGGGCATGTGCGGTGCGTTGGCAATCAAATTGCCTTCGCCGTCGAAGAGGGCGCATGAAAAATCCAGGCGCTCCTTGATGTTCACCGAGTAGGCCGTGTTCTGCAGCCTCAGGCCCATCTGCTCGGCGATGTTCATGAAGAGGTTGTTGAAGACCTCCAGCATCACCGGGTCCACCTGCGTGCCCACGGCGCGGGCGGCGGCGCGCGGCGCGACGCGGGTGAGCAGCAGGTCGTGCAGCCCGGTGAGCCGCGCCTGCCAGCCGGGCTCGACCACGGTGGTGGCGTTGGCCTCGGCGATGATGGCCGGGCCGTCGATGACGGCGCCCGGCAGCAGCGCCTCGCGTTGGTACAGGCCCGCGTCGCGCCACTGGCCGTCCACGTGCATGCGCACGCCGGCCTGCTTGAGCGGGCGGTGCTCATGAGCTGCGTCGGCCGCCTGTTGCGGCTGCGCGCCGGGGCCCACGGCCTCCACGGCGGCGCTCTCGATGACCAGCGCGCGGCCGGGCATGAGGAAGGCAAAGCGCGTGCGGTAGGCCGACTCGAACGCGGCGCGCACCTCGGCCTCGGTGCCGAAGGGCACTTCCAGGGCCGTGTCCGTGCCCTGGTAGCGCAGGTGCAGCCGGCGCACGATGCGGATGTCGCCGTCCTCAAAGCCCTGCGCGGCGATTTCGGCCGACGCCTCGGCGCCCAGGCGATCCAGCAGCGCCTGCGCGGCGGCCAGGCCCTGGCCGTCCAGCGTGCGCTCCACGGTGGCTTCGCGCAGCGCGAGCTGGTCGGCCAGGCCCATGCCGTAGGCCGAGAGCACGCCGGAGAGCGGGTGGATGAACACGCGCGTCATGCCGAGCGCGTCGGCCACGGCGCAGGCGTGCTGGCCGCCGGCGCCGCCGAAGCACTGCAGCGTGTACTGCGTGACGTCGTAGCCGCGGGCCACGGAGATTTTCTTGACGGCATTGGCCATGTTGGCCACGGCGATCTTGAGGAAACCTTCGGCCAGGGATTCGGGCGTGGTTGGGCGGCCCGTGGCGCGGCCGACCTCCACGGCCAGCGCGGCAAAGCGGCGCTGCACCGTCTGGCGGTCCAGCGGCTCGTCGGCGCTTGGGCCGAACACGGCCGGGAAGTACGCCGGCTGCAGCCGGCCCAGCATGACGTTGGCGTCCGTCGTGGCCAGCGGGCCGCCGCGGCGGTAGCAGGCCGGGCCGGGGTTGGCGCCGGCGGAGTCCGGCCCAACGCGCAGCCGCGCGCCGTCGAAGTGCAGGAGCGAGCCGCCCCCGGCCGCCACGGTGTGGATGCTCATCATGGGCGCGCGCATGCGCACGCCGGCCACCTGCGTCTCGAAGGCGCGCTCGAACTCGCCGGCGAAGTGCGACACGTCCGTGCTGGTGCCGCCCATGTCGAAGCCGATGACGCGCGACTGCCCGCCCGCCAGCGCCGTGCGCGCCATGCCCACGATGCCGCCGGCCGGGCCCGACAGGATGGCGTCCTTGCCTTGGAAGCGGTCGGCGCGGGTGAGGCCGCCGCTGGACATCATGAAGTACAGCGGCACGCCCGGCATCTCGGACGCCACCTGCTCCACGTAGCGGCGCAGGATGGGCGACAGGTAGGCGTCCACCACCGTCGTGTCGCCGCGCGAGACGAATTTCATGAGCGGGCTCACCTCGTGCGAAGCCGACACCTGCGTGAAGCCCACTTCGCGCGCCAGCGCCGCGGCCCGCGCCTCGTGCGCCGGCTCGCGCCAGGCGTGCATGAAGACGATGGCGCAGGCGCGCAGGCCGGCGTCGAAAGCGGCCTGCAGCTCGGCGCGCAGCGCGGCCTCGTCCAGGGCGCGCAGGACCTGCCCTTGCGCGTCCAGCCGCTCGGCGGCCTCCACCACGCGCTCGTACAGCAGCTCCGGCAGCACGATGCGGCGGTCGAACAGGCGCGGGCGGTTCTGGTAGGCGATGCGCAGCGCGTCGCGGAAACCGCGCGTGGTCACCAGCAGCGTGCGCTCGCCCTTGCGCTCCAGCAGCGCGTTGGTGGCCACGGTGGTGCCCATCTTCACGTTGGCCACCTGGTCGGCCGGGATGAGCGCGCCGGGCGGCAGGCCCAGCAGGCGGCGAATGCCCTGCACGGCGGCGTCGCGGTACTGCTCGGGGTTGTCGGAGAGGAGCTTGGCGGTGGCGAGGCTGCCGTCCGGGCGCCGGCCCACGATGTCGGTGAAGGTGCCGCCGCGGTCTATCCAGAACTCCCAGCGCTTCGTGTCCGTCATGGCTTGGCTTCCTCGTCTTGCGTCGTCCGTGCATCCATGCGCCGGGGGGCGCGGGTTCAGCATAGCCGCAATCCCCTGCCCCCCGAGGCAGGCGGTGCCGGTCCGTGGTGGCGGGCCGGCTCAGCAGAATTCCCGTTGACGACGCCCACCGCAGCGGCCGCCGCCCGGTGCGGCCGCGCAAGCCTTCGAAGGAGCCCCCATGTTGAAACCCCTGCTGGCCGCCCTGGCCCTGGGTGCCGCGGCGCTGGCCGCATCGGCACAAACCGTTTGGGAAGCCGCCACGCCCTTCCCCGAAAAGGACTTCCAGGCCGAGAACCTGGCCCAGTTTGCCAAGGACGTTGAGAGCGCATCCGGCGGCAAGCTCAAGATCAGCATCAAGCGCGACGCCGCGCTCAAGCCCGCCGACGCCAAGCGCGCGGTGCAGAACGGCCCGCTGGCGCTGGCCGACCTCCGGCTGGCCGACGTGCAGTCCGAATGGGCCACCTTCGGCGTGGACAGCGTGCCCCTGCTGGCCAGCGGCTACACGGCCGCGCGCAAGCTCTACCAGGCGCAGCGCGTGCCCATCGGCAAGAAGCTCGCGGGCCAGGGGCTGGTGATGCTGTATTCCGTGCCCTCGCCGCCGCCGGGCCTGTTCGTGAAGAAGCCCGTGAGCAAGCTGCTGGAGCTGCGCGAGCTCAAGTGGGCCGCCTACAGCCCGGCCACCGAGCGCATGGCCAAGCTGGTGGGCGCCAAGCCCGTGGCCCTGGCCGCGGACCACGTGGCGCAGGCCGTGGCGCAGGGCCAGGTGGACGCGGCGCTGGTGGCGGCCGACGGCTTCAACGCCGACGCCTTCGAGCCCATGCACGCGTTCGTGGACCTGCAGGCCTGGCTGCCGCGCAACGGGCTGTTGATGAACCTCAAGGCCTTCGAGGCGCTGGACAAGGACACGCGCGCCGCCGTCGTGAAAGCCGCCATCGCCGCCGAAAAGCGCGGCTGGAAGGAGTCCGAGACGCGCCACACCCGCTTCCTGGGCCTGATCAAGGACATGGGCATGGACGTGGTCACGCCGTCCGAGCCGCTGCGCACCGGGCTGCAGAAGACCGTGGGCGAGCCCATGCTCGACGAGTGGCTGCAGCGCACCGGCCCCGAGGGCAAGCAGCTCATTGACGACTACCGCCGTTGAGGCGCGCCGGGCGACGGGCGCCGGGGGTTTCCCCTGGCGTGAAAAATTCACACGCAACGCGCGCGCGGGCAGCTACACCGCGCGCGTTGCCTACAGTCCGGCCGTTTTCGAACGATCACCTCGTTCAGCCAATTCGTTCAGCAGAAACAGGCGCTGGTTCCGGACTCCTCGAATGCAGGCGGATGCACTCCTCGATCAGCCCTGCCCGTGGATTTTGAGGATCAAGCGTGACGCTCTTATTGCAGGACTCGTGTTGCCCGCCCGCGGCGAACACCGACGCAGCGCTGCGCCGGCTGGCTGACGAGATCACGGTGCTGGTGTGGGTGATCGACGAGCACGGCGTCATCACCCAGCTCAACCGCCAGGCCCGCGTCTACTTCGAGCGGCCCAGCCAGTTCTCCTTCTCGGCCTGGCGCAGGTTCATCCACCCGGAGGACAAGCCGCAGGTGCGTGCCGCGCTGGCCAGCGCCACGGCCGCGCGCGAGGACTACCAGATCCGCTACCGCCTCGTGCGCAGCGACGGCAGCCTGCGCTGGATGAAGGGCGTGGGCGCGCCGTGCTTCGACGCGCAGGGCCGCTACTGCGGCTACGCGGGCACGATCACCGACGTGTCGGCCTCGCACGCGCTGCGGGAGCAGCTCACCCGCAGCGAGGCCGAGTACCGGCTGCTGGCCGAAAACGCCAGCGACCTCATCACGCGCCACGACGCCGCCGGGCGCTACATCTACGTCGCACCCGCGTGCGAGCACCTGCTGGGCTACACGCAGGCCGAGCTGCTGGGCCGCAACGCCAACGAGCTCATCCACCCGCAGGACGTGGGCGCCGTGCGCGCCGAGGTCGAGGCCCAACTGGCGCACGGCCGCCACCCGGCGCAGATCGAGCTGCGGCTGCGCCACCGCGACGGGCACTACGTGTGGCTGGCCACCGCCACGCGCGCGATGGCCGACCCCGACACCGGCGCGCTCAGCGGCACCGTGGCCGTGTCGCGCGACATCTCCGTCGAGAAGGCCATGCGCGAGCAGTTGCAGGTGCGTGAGGAGCGCTACCGCAGCCTGGCCTCGCTGCTGTCGGACTGCTACTGGGAGACCGACGCCCAGGGCCGCTTCACCGTCATGGGCCCCGAGGCCTCGTCGTGGCTGGGCATGGACGCGGGCTGCCTGCTGGGCAAGACCCGGCTGGACCTCGCCGCCGACCCCGCCGATCCCGGGCTGCAGGAGTACCTGCGCCGCTTCGCGCAGCGCCAGCCGTTTCGCGACCTCTGCTACGGCGTGCGGTCGCAGCACGGCCAGGAGCCCTACTACATGTCCATCGCCGGCGAGCCCATGGTGCGCGACGGCAGCTTCGTCGGCTACCGCGGCATGTCGCGCAACGTCACGGAGCAGCGGCGCATCGAACAGCGGCTGCAGGCCCTCAGCGACGAGAACCGCAACCTCATAGACAACTCGCTGGACATGGTGTGCACCCTCGACGCCGAGGGCCGCTTCCTGCGCATCAACCCGGCGGGCTGCCGCATCACCGGCTATGCCGCGCAGGAGCTGCTTGGGCAGCGCTGGCACCAGTTCGTGCACCCGCAGGACCGCGAGCACGCGCTGCGCGTGGACCGCAACGCCTTTGGCGACGGCCACGACGAGCTGCACGACTTCGAGATCCGCTGGGGCACCAAGGACGGCGGCGAGGTCTGCCTGGCATGGTCGGCCAAGTGGGTGAGCGCCCAGCAGATGCTCTACGTCACGGCACGCGACATCACGCTGCGCAAGCAGGCCGAGCAGCGGCTGCGCCGCCTGGCCACCAGCGACATGCTCACGGCCTTGCCCAACCGCGCGCGGCTCTACGAGCACACGGACCACATGCTGGGACTGGTGCCCAAGGACCGCGATTCGCTGGCGGTGATGTTCATCGACCTGGACCGCTTCAAGGAGGTCAACGACTCCATGGGGCACGAGGCCGGCGACCTGCTGCTGCAGCAGGTGGCGCGGCGGCTGCGGCTGCGGCTGCGCCCCAACGACATGGTCGCGCGGCTGGGCGGCGACGAATTCGTCGTGGTGCTGCCCTGCGACCATGGAGCCGACTCCGCTGCGGCGGTGGCGCGCAAGCTGCTGGAGCAGTTTGACGAGCCCATGCTGTTGGGCGGCCAGGAGGTGTTCGTCGGCGCCTCCATAGGCATCGCGCTGTACCCGCGCGATGGCCAGACCAAGGAGGCCCTGTTCCAGAGCGCCGACAGCGCCATGTACCGCGCCAAGTCCGGCACCGGCGGCCGCGGCAGCGGCAACTACCGCTTCTTCACGCCGGAGATGCACGAGCAGGCGCGCGCGCGGCTGACGCTGGAGAGCGCCCTGCGCCGCGCGCTGGAGCGCCGCGAGCTGGAGCTGCACTACCAGCCGCGGCTGGACGTGGCGACGCTGCAGGTGGTGGGCATGGAGGCGCTGCTGCGCTGGAACCACCCGCAGCTCGGCAGCGTGCCGCCGGCCACCTTCATCCCGCTGGCCGAGGACACGGGGCTCATCAACGCCATGGGCGCCTGGGTGCTGCGCCAGGCCTGCCGCCAGAACCAGCTGTGGGTGCAGACCCTGGGGCGGCCGCTGAAGGTCTCGGTCAACCTCTCGCCGCGCCAACTGCACGATCCGCAGCTCGTGGCGGACGTGCAGTTGGCCCTGCGCGAGGCCGGCATGGCCCCGGCGCTGCTGGAGCTGGAGCTCACCGAAAGCTCGCTGATGCAGGACCCGCAAGCCGCCGCGCTGACGCTGCAGCGGCTCAAGGCCCTGGGCCTGGAGCTCTCGGTGGACGACTTCGGCACCGGGCACTCGTCGCTGTCCTACCTGTGGCGCTTCCCGGTGGACGTGCTCAAGCTGGACCGCACCTTCCTGCCCCGGCTCACCAGCTCGGTCGAGTGCGGACAGGCAGGCAAGCTGGCGCCGGCCATCGTGCACTTGGCGCACACGCTCAACCTGCGCGTGGTGGCCGAGGGCGTGGAAACGCGCGAGGTGTTCGACTTCCTGCGCGACGCCGGCTGCGACGAGGTGCAGGGCTATTTCTTCTGCAAGCCCGTGCGGCCGGCCGAGTTCGAGCGCTATCTCCGCAGCGGCATGGCCGCCGCGCCGGGGGCGGCTTCGTAAAGGGTGGACAATTCCATCCCGCGCCGGCGCGGCGCGGGCTGTGTCCTTGTTGCCGGAACCCCCTGCCATGCCCTTGCTGCTGCCTCCCAGCGTGATGTCGCTGGACGACATCCTTCCCCAGGAACCCCTGCTGATGATGGGCGCCGGTCCCGTGCCCATCCCGCACAAGGTGTCCTACGCCAACTCCATCGTGATCAACCACTTGGGCGAGACCATGAACAAGGTCATCGAGCAGGTGAAGGCCATGGGGCGCTACGTGTTCCAGACCGAGTCGGAGCACGTGCTGGGCGTGGCCGGCCCGGGCTCGGCGGCCATGGAGATGGCCATTGCCAACCTGGTGACGCCGGGCGAGCGGGTGCTGTCCATCTGCAACGGCTACTTCTCGCGCCGCATGGCCGAGATGGCCACGCGCGTGGGCGGCCTCGTGACGGTGCTGGAGGTGCCCAACTTCGAATTCGCCGCCGCCGCGGCCGTCGAGGAGGCGCTCAAGGGCGGCGACTACAAGGTCGTGACCATCGTGCAGGGCGAGACGTCCAACACGGTGTTCAACCGCGAGCTGGAGGCCATCACGCGGCTGGCGCATGCGCAGGGCTGCGTGGCCATCGTGGACGCGGTGTGCACGCTCAGCACCATGCCGCTGGAGATGGACGCGTGGAAGGTGGACGCGGTCATCACCGGCGGGCAAAAGGGGCTGTCCTCCATTCCCGGCGTGTCGCTGCTGGCGCTGTCGGAGAAGGCGTGGCGCAAGATCGAAAGCCGCAAGCACGTGCTGACGCACTGGTGCCTGGACGCGCTGCTGGCCGACAACTTCTGGAACAAGAAGTCCTACCACTACACCGCGCCGGTGTCGGGCGTGCTGGCGCTGCACGAGGCGCTGCGCCTGGTGTGCGAGGAGACGCTGCCCAAGCGCTTCGAGCGCCACCTGGTGTGCTCCAAGGCGCTGCAAAACGGCATCGAGGCCATGGGGCTGGAGCTGCTGGTGCCCGAGGCGGCGCGGCTGAACTCGGTGATCGGCATCAAGGTGCCCGTGGGCATCTCGGCCGACGCGGTGCGCTCCTACATGTCGCGCGTGCACCGGGTGGAGATCTCCGGATCCTTCGGCCTGGAGATCGTGCGCATCGGCCAGATGGGCGAGCAAAGCCGCGCGCACAACCTGTTCCGCACGCTGCACGCGCTGGGCGCGAGCATCCAGTACGCAGGCGCGGCGCTGGACCTGCCGGCAGGCATCGCCGAGCTGGAAAAGGGGCTGGCGCAGGAGAGCGTGACGGTGGCGTGAGCGCAAGCGGCCGGCCGCCTGTGCCGGCCGCCGTTACCCATCACCCAATCGTCATCAGGCTCGCGTTGCCGCCGGCCGCAGCCGTGTTGACGCTCAGCGCGCGCTCCACCAGCAGCCGCTCCAGCGGGATGGCGGTGTCGCCGGGCTGCAGCGCCGTGACGGACACGATGGCGCCTGCGCGCTGCGCCAGGCCGGCCGACAGCGCCTGCCGCTCGGCCGCGCCACCGTGCAGCAGCACGGCGTCGAAGTCCACCTTCAGCAGCGCGGCGTCGGCCTCGTCCACCACCTCCACGCTGGCGCGCACAGCCTCGGGCAGCGACAGGTGCAGCGCACGCGCCGAGGCCGGCCAGACGGCGCGTGCGCCCACGGCCAGCACGGCGGCCAGTTGCGCCAGGCGGTCCTCGTCGCTGCCCGCCACGCTCAGCACGCCCTCGCGCGGCGCCAGCGTGTAGACGTTGCGCTCGCCCGTGGGCCCGGCCAGCACGCAGGCGGCGCCGGCGCGGGTCTGCCCGGCGAACTGCTCGCACAGCTCGGAGAGCGTGGTGCGGTTGTGCGCCGCGGCCCAATCGCCCAGCGCCTCCAGCGCCGGACGCGCCGGGGCCGTGGTCTCCACGCGGCCCAGGGCGTCGAACGCCACCGCCGGCGCATGCGCCGGCCGCGCGGCCAGCAGCCGCAGCAGGTACAGCGGGCCGCCGGCCTTGGGGCCCGTGCCCGACAGGCCCTCGCCGCCGAAGGGCTGCACGCCCACCACGGCGCCGACCATGTTGCGGTTCACGTAGACGTTGCCCGCGTGCGAGCGCTCCACCACGCGGGCGATGGTCTCGTCGATGCGCGTGTGCAGGCCCATGGTCAGCGCGTAGCCCGTGCCGTTGATCTGCGTGAGCAGCGCGTCCAGCTCGGCGCGGCGGTAGCGCAGCACGTGCAGCACGGGGCCGAAGACCTCGCGCTGGAGCTCGTCCAGGCTCTCCAGCTCGATCAGCGTCGGGGCGATGAAGCTGCCGTTGGCCGGCACGGGGCGCAGCGCCTGGTGCACGAAACGGCCGCGGCCGCGCAGCGCGTCGATGTGGCGCTGGATGCCGGCCTGCGCCTCGGCGTCGATCACCGGGCCCACGTCCACGGCCAGCTCGTCGGGGCTGCCCAGGCGCAGCTCGGCCATGGCGCCCTTGAGCATCTCCACGATGCGGTCGGCCGCCTCTTCCTGCACGCACAGCACGCGCAGCGCCGAGCAGCGCTGGCCGGCGCTGTCGAAAGCGGAGGCCACGGCGTCGTTGACCACCTGCTCGGCCAGCGCCGAGGAGTCCACCACCATGGCGTTCTGGCCGCCTGTCTCGGCGATCAGCGTCACGGGGTTGCCGCGCGCATCCAGCCGCTGCGCCAGCGTGCGCTGCAGGATGCGGGCGACCTCGGTGGAGCCCGTGAACATCACGCCCTGCACGCGGGCGTCGCCCACCAGGCGCGCGCCCACCGACTCGCCCTGGCCGGGCAGCAACTGCAGCGCCGCGCGCGGCACGCCGGCGGCCAGCAGCACGCGCACGGCCTCGGCGGCGATCAGCGGCGTCTGCTCGGCCGGTTTACAGAGCACCGGGTTGCCGGCGGCCAGGGCCGCGGCCACCTGGCCAATGAAGATGGCCAGCGGGAAGTTCCAGGGGCTGATGCAGACGACGGGGCCCAGCGGCACATGCTTGCCGTTGTCCAGCTCGCGGCGGGCCTGCGCGCCGTAGAAGCGCAGGAAGTCCACGGCCTCGCGCACCTCGGCGATGGCGTTGGAGCAGGTCTTGCCTGCCTCGCGCACCAGCAGGCCCATGAGGCGGGGCATATCGGCTTCGAGCCGGTTGGCGGCGCGCTCCAGCATGGCGGCGCGCTCGGCCGGCGCGGTGGCGGCCCAGGCCGGGGCGAAGGCGGCGGCCTCGCGCAGGGCGGTTTCGACGTCCTCGGCGGACGCCTCCTGCACCTGGCCGACCAGGTCGTCATGCCGTGCGGGGTTGACCACGGGCTGCGCGGGCAGCGGCGAGGGCGAGCCGGCCAGCAGCGGCGAGGCGTT
This sequence comes from Azohydromonas lata, assembly GCF_034427735.1. Classification (NCBI taxonomy): domain Bacteria; kingdom Pseudomonadati; phylum Pseudomonadota; class Betaproteobacteria; order Burkholderiales; family Sphaerotilaceae; genus Azohydromonas; species Azohydromonas lata. The sequence continues at coordinate 48,669 of NZ_JAXOJX010000013.1, read as the reverse complement.
CCAGCTCTCGGTGGCGCTGGCGCGCAGGGCCTCGGTGAGCGCGGCGAGCTGGTCCTCGTTGGCCAGGTCCAGGCCGCGCGAGTTGGCGCGCGCGTCGCCGTAGAGCTGCGCCGGCAGCGGGATGGACGGATGCGGCAGGCCGACCGTGCCCTCCTTGCGCGCCATGTCGCGCACGGTGCGTACGGGGTCGCGCACCAGCGTGGCCAGGTCCACGGCCGGGTCGGCGATGCGGTTGACGAAGGAGGTGTTGGCGCCGTTTTCCAGCAGCCGGCGCACGAGGTAGGCCAGCAGCGTCTCGTGCGTGCCCACGGGGGCATAGACGCGGCAGGGGCGGCCCAGGCCGCCGTCCTTGGGCTGGCCCACGACCTGCTCGTACAGCGGCTCGCCCATGCCGTGCAGGCACTGGAACTCGTACTGGCCGGGCTGCCAGCGCGCGGGGCCGGCGATCTCGTGGATGGCCGCCAGCGTGTGCGCGTTGTGCGTGGCGAACTGCGGGTAGATGGCGTCCGGCGCCTCCAGCAGCTTGCGCGCGCAGGCGATGTAGGCGACGTCGGTGTAGACCTTGCGGGTGTAGACGGGGAAGCCGTCGGCGCCGTCGATCTGCGCGCGCTTGATCTCGCTGTCCCAGTAGGCGCCCTTGACCAGGCGCACCATCAGGCGGTGCTGGCTGCGGCGGGCCAGGTCGATGATGAAGTCGATGACGAAGGGGCAGCGCTTCTGGTAGGCCTGCACCACGAAGCCGATGCCGTTCCAGCCCGCGAGCTCCGGCTCGAAGCACAGCTTTTCCAGCAGGTCCAGCGACAGCTCCAGGCGGTCGGCCTCCTCGGCGTCGATGTTCAGGCCGATGTCGTAGCGCCGCGCCAGCAGCGCCAGCGAGCGCAGCACGGGGTAGAGCTCCTCCATCACGCGCGCCTGCTGGGCACGCGCATAGCGCGGGTGCAGCGCCGACAGTTTGATGGAGATGCCGGGCCCATTGACGATGCCGCGGCCGGCGCTGGCCTTGCCGATGGCGTGGATGGCGGCCTCGTAGGAGGCGAGGTAGCGCTGCGCGTCCTCGCCGGTGAGGGCGGCCTCGCCCAGCATGTCGTAGGAGAAGTTGAAGCCCTGGGCCTCGCGCTTGCGGGCGTGGGCCAGGGCGTCTTCTATCGTTTCGCCGCAGACGAACTGCTCGCCCATGAGGCGCAGGGCGCGGTCCACGCCGGCGCGGATCAGCGGCTCGCCGCCCTTGCCGATCAGCCGCGCCAGCGCCGAGGACAGGCCGCGCTCGCTGTGGGTGGCCACCAGGCGGCCCGTGATCATCAGGCCCCAGGCGGCGGCGTTGACGAACATGGAGGGGCTGCGGCCCAGGTGGGCCTGCCACTGGCCGCGCGCGACCTTGTCGCGGATGAGCGCGTCGCGCGTGGCGCTGTCGGGGATGCGCAGCAGCGCCTCGGCCAGGCACATCAGCGCCACGCCTTCCTGCGAGGAGAGCGAGAACTCCTGCAGCAGCCCCTGCACCAGCCCCGCGCGGCCGGCGTCGGCCTTGCGCTCGCGCAGCGTGCGCGCCAGGCGCTGCGCCAGGGCCTCCGCTGCACCCGCTTGCGCCTGGGGCAGGCTGGCCTGCTCCAGCAGCGGCGGCAGGGCCTGCGGCTCAGGCAGCCGCCAGGCGGCGGTGATGGCCGCGCGCAGCGGCGGCTGCGGCAGCAGCGGGGTGAAGGCGGAAAAAGGCGGCACGGGCATGGCGACGCTCGCAGGATTTGGTGAATCCTGCGATCATGTTCCTAATGCCTCCGAATAACTGATCGTTATTTCTTCTTTCCTGCGAATTTTTCTCTAGACAACCATGCCCAATGACCTGGACGGCCTGGACCGCATCGACCTCAAGATCCTGGACGTGCTGCAGCGCGACGGGCGCATCTCCAACCTGAAGCTGGCCGAGACGGTGGCGCTGTCGCCGACCTCGGTGCTGGCGCGGGTGCAGCGGCTCACGCGCGACGGCTACATCCTGGGCTACGAGGCGCGGCTGAACCCGGAGAAGCTGGGTGCGGGCATGACGGTGTTCGTGGAGGTGCTGCTGGACCGCACCACGCCCAACGTGTTCGAGCAGTTCCGCGCCGCGGTGCAGGCGCATCCGCAGGTGCAGGAGTGCCACATGGTGGCCGGCGGGTTCGATTACCTGCTCAAGACGCGCATGGCCGACATGCACGCCTACCGCGCCTTTGCCGGCGACGTGCTGTGGCAACTGCCCGGCGTGCGCGAGACGCGCACCTACGCGGTGATGGAAGAGGTCAAGAGCTCGACGCGGCTGCACCTGGGGTGAAAGCCGCCACGGCCGCCATCGCTGTCACGGCAGTACCACCGCCATGTAGGGCACGCGCCCCACGGGCACGCTCTTGAGCGCCTTGGCGGTGGCCGTGTCGATGATGGTCACGTCGTCGCTCAAGCCGTTGCTCACCACCAGGCGGCTCTCGTCCGGGCTCAGCGCCACGTGCCAGGCGCGCTTGCCCACCAGCACGGTCTTGGTGAGCTGGCGGCTGGCCACGTCGATGATGCCCACGTGGTTGGCGCGGCCCATGGAGACGTAGAGCGTCTTGCCGTCGCGCGTCATGGCCAGGCCCACGGGCGTGATGTCCTCGGCGCGCGCTCCCTTGAGCTCGAGCTTGACGGTGTGCGTCACGGCCAGGTCCTTGACCGAGATGACGCTCACGCTCGCGCCGAGCTCGTTGCTCACCCACAGCTGCGCGCCGTCGGGCGTGAACACCATGCGCCGCGGGCGCTTGCCCGCGGCGATGTTCTTCACCAGCTTGCCGGTGGCCGTGTCCACCACGTGGACCATGTTGGCCACCTCGGAGGTGACGAACACCAGCTTCCCGTCAGGCGAGGTCTTCACGCCCTCGGGTTCCTTGCCGACCGCAACGGAGGCCAGCGCCTTGCCGGTGGCGGCATCGATGGTGACCAAGGCACCTTCATCCTCGGCCGACACGTACAGCGCCCGGCCGTCCTTGGAAAAATCGAAGGCCTCGGGCTCGTCGCCCAGCGAGATGCGGCCGACCGACTTGCGCGTGGCGACGTCGATGATGTCGGCCTGGCCAGACTCGGTGCACGCCACGAACAGCCGCTTGCCGTCGGGCGCGAGCTGCATGTGGCGCGCGCGCTTGCAAGTGTTGATGACGCCCGCCACGGCCTGCGTCTTGAGGTCCACCAGCGTGATGGCGTGGTCCTTCTCGCTGGATACCCAGGCGGTCTGGGCCAGCGCCCCAGTGGTGCCCATCAAGGCCAGTGCGGCGCCCAGGGACAGCTTGGGCTGGAACATGTCCGGTCTCCTTGTCATGCGCGCAACGCTATCCGCAGCCCAGGGCCCCTCCTCCAGGAAAAATTCCCGAAAGCGCGCCGCGCCCGCGTCCCCGTGTTGCCCCGGCGGCGGCGCCGTTCACCGTGGCGACCCCGACCGGCACACGCCCTGCGCGGAGCGCCTCACCTCGCGGCCAGCACCCCCAGGGACGTGCCGCCGCCCGCCGCCAGCGCCGGGGCCGGGTAACGCGCCAGCACGGCTTCCACGTCGTCCAGCGCCACCGGCTTGGTCAGGTGGGCGTCGAAGCCGGCCTCGGCGCTGCGGCGCTTGTCGCCCTCGCTGCCCCAGCCGGTGAGGGCCACCAGCAGCGTGCCGGCCAGCGCCGGATCGGCGCGCAGGCGGCGCGCCACCTCGTAGCCGTTCAAGCCCGGCAGGCCGATGTCCAGCAGCACGATGTCCGGCCGCCACAGGGGCGCGGCCTGCAGCGCCGCGGCGCCGTCGTGCACCGCGCGCGCCTCGTGGCCCATGAGCTCCAACATCATCGCCAGGCTGTCGGCGGCGTCCACGTTGTCGTCCACCACCAGCACGCGCCGCCCAAGGGACTGGAGCCCGTCGGCCAGCGCCGAGGCCCCCTCGGCCCCCTCGCCGGGCTGCCGCGCCTTCACCAGCGCCTCAGCCGCCGCCTCCACCGTCGATTCCAGGTTCGATTCCAAAGTTGATTCCAAGCTTGACCCCACCATCGCTGCTCCCCGCGACGCCAGCGGCAGCCGCAAAGTAAAAGTGCTGCCCTGGCCCAGCCCCGGGCTTTCGGCGCTGATGCACCCGCCGTGCATCTCCAACAGCCTGCGCGCCAGCGACAGGCCGATGCCCAAACCGCCCTGCGCGCGGTGGCGCGTGCCGTCGGCCTGCGCGAAGAGGTCGAAGACGCGCGGCAGCATGTCCGCGGCAATGCCGCTGCCGTTGTCGCGCACGCTCAGCACCACCTCGGCCGGCGTGTCCGGCGCCGCGTGCGCGGCACCGCCCGCCGGCTCCACCACCAGGCGCAGCGCGATGCGCCCGCCCGCGGCCGTGTACTTGGCGGCGTTGTTGAGCAGGTTGCTCACCACCTGCGCCAGCCGGGTGAGGTCGCCGTCCAGCCACAGCGGCTCGTCGCACAGCTCCAGCACCAGCGCGTGGCCGCCGGCCTCCACCAGCGGGCGGCTGGCCTCCAGCGCGTGCTCCAGCACGGCCTGCACGCACACGCGCTCGCGGCGCAGGTCCATCTTGCCGCGGCTGATGCGCGAGACGTCCAGCAGGTCGTCCACCAGCCGCACCAGGTGCGCGAGCTGCCGGGCCATCATGTCGCGCGCCTGTGCCCCGGCGCCTTCTTGCAGGGCGGGGTCGCGCCGCAGGATCTCCAGCCCGTTGCGTATGGGCGCCAGCGGGTTGCGCAGCTCGTGCGCAAGCGTGGCCAGGAACTCGTCCTTTTGCCGGTCGGCCTCCTTGAGCGCCTGCTCCGCCTGCCGGTGCCCGGTGACGTCGCGCGTCACGCCCAGGACGAACTCCACCTCGCCGTCGGCGCCCGGCTCCGGGACGAAGCGCGCGCTGTAGTGGCGCAGGCCCTGCGGGCCGTCAAAGGAGAAATCCAGCTCGCCCGGCTGGCCCATGTCGAAGACGGCCTGCAGCACCGCATCCCAGACCTCGCAGTCCCGCGCCGGCATGCCCAGCTCGCGGTTGGTGCGGCCCAGGAAGTCGTCGCGCGGCCGCCCCGTGGCCCGCTCCACCGCGACGTTGACGAAGACGTGGCGCAGCGCGCGGTCGAAGCGGGTAAGGATGTCGGGGCTGTTGTCGGCCAGCGTCTGCAGCTCCAGCTCGCGCTCGCGCAGCGTGGCCTCCACGGCGCGGGCCTCGGTGACGTCGCGCGAGACGCACAGCAACTGCTCCACCGGCCCTTCAGGCCCGGGAATGGGCGTGACCACCACGTCCCACCACCGCGGCGTGCCCGCCAGGGTTGGGCACATGGCACGAAAGCGGCCGACACCGCCGCCGCGGGCCGCGGCCAGCGCGGCTTCGGCCTCGGCGCGCGCGCCGCCGGGCTCCCAGAAGGCCAGCCAGTCGCGGCCCTGCAGCTCGGCGCCAAGGGGCACTTCCATCAGGCCGCGGCCGTGGTCGTTCATCCACAGCAGCCGCCCGTCCGCCGACAGGCCCTTGATGCAGTCGGCGCTGCTTTCCACCACGCTGTGCGCGAAGGCGGCGCTGCGCGCCTGCGCGGCCTCGGCGTGCTTGCGCCGGCTGATGTCGGTGAGGGTGCCCAGCACGCGCAGCAGCCGGCCCTGGGCATCGAGCAGACCGCGGCCGCGGTTGCCCACCCAGGCCACCTCGCCGCCGGGACGCAGGATGCGGAACTCGCACTCGTAGAGCGCCCGCGCCGCGATGGCCTCGCGCACCGTGCGCCGCACGCGCTCGCGGTCCTCGGGGTGGACGAGCTGGAAGAAGCCGGCGCCGGTGTGCTCGAAACCGCCCGGCGCCAGGCCGTGGATGCGAAAGCACTCGTCGGACCAGGAGACGGCATCGGTGTCCACGTCCCAGGTCCACAGCCCCGTGGCCGACGCCTCCAGCGCCAGCCGCAGGTGCGCCTCGCGCTCGGCCGCTTGGGCCGCCATGCGCTCGCGCTCCAGCGCGGCGGCGCGCAGCAGCCGCCAGCGCTCCAGCGCCCGGCCCACGCTGCGCGAGAGCGCTGCCGGGCCGGCCGCGCGGGACAGGCAGTCCTGCGCACCGGCGCGCAGCAGCTCGCGTTCGGCCTGCGCGCCGCATTCGCCCGCGCACAGCACCACGGCGCAGACGCGGGCCAGGCCGTCGCCGCCGGCCAGCAAGCGCAGCGCCGTGGGCATGTCCATGCCGGACAGCGGCTCCAGCAGCAGCGCGCAATCGATGGCGGCATGCTCGCCGCTGCCGCCGTCCAGCATGCGCAACGCCGCGGCCACGTCGGCCACCTCGCTGCAATCGAAACCCGCTTCCCAGCCCCCGGCCAGTTGGGCGGCGACGGCCTCGCGCGCGGCCGCGTCGGCCCCGGCCACGAGCACCCGCCACGCCTGCTCCCGCGTCGCGCTGACGCTGCTCGCCATAGGCACTACTCCAAGTCACGGCCCGCCGGCCTCAACAGCGCTGAGCTTGCGCATCGAACGCACCCTGTTCACGCCGGCTGCCGCAATATTTTCGGCGCACGCACCGCGCACGGCCCTGCAGGCGAGGCGGGCCGGAGCGGGCGGCTAGCATCGCCGCCCATGTCCGAATCCGCATCCCGCCGCCCGCCGGTCCCACGCCGGCGCGAGCCCGCCGGCTCAGCGCCTCCACCGGCCGGCTCCCACCCTGCCGACGCGGCGCCGGCCCAAGAGGCAAGCGGCGCGCCTGAGATGGCCAGCCTGAAATACCTGGCCGGCTATCCCGAGCCGCTGCTGGCGCAGGTGAGCACGCTCATCAGCCAGAACAAGCTGGGTGCGCTGATCGCGCGCCGCTACCCCGAGAGCCACACCGTGCGCACCGACCGCGCGCTGTGGGACTACGTGCAGGCGCTCAAGACAAATCACCTGCGCAGCAGCGAGCCGCTGGCCAAGGTGCAATACGACCCGCAGATACGGCTGCTGCAGCACGCGCTGGGCACGCACCGCCTGGTGTCGCGCGTGCAGGGTGGGCGATTGAAGGCCAAGCGCGAGATACGCATCGCCAGCCTGTTCCGCGAAGCCCCCGCGGCCTTCCTGCGCATGATTGCCGTGCACGAGCTGGCCCACCTGCGCCACCAGGACCACGACAAAGCCTTCTACCAACTGTGCTGCTACATGGAGCCGGAGTACCACCAGCTCGAATTCGACTTGCGGCTGTACCTGACGCACTTGGAGCTGCAGGGCCGCCTGGCCGGCTGAAACGAAACGGGCGGCCCACGGGAAGGCCGCCCGCATTCAAGTCAAGAACAGGAGCGGCTCAAGGCCGCTTGGTGTTCGAGCTCTTGGGCACCGAGCCCTGGTTGTCGCTGCTGCCCACATGCGCGTCACGCTCGGCCGCGCGGGGGGCGTTGGTGTAGTTGCCGTCCTCGTCGTCAGGAGTGAGGAGCTCCTCCAGCTCTTCGCGCTCCGTGGCGGCCTCGCGGCGCTCGGTAGTGGACTTGCCGGGGCCGGCGGGGCTTTTCGCGTCAGGCATGTCGATCCTTTCTGCTGCTTGCACGCGGACCAGCATGTCCGCCCCCCATCCGCGGCAAGGGCCATGCCCTGCCCCCGGGAAATACCCGCCTGCGTCCCAAGCCAAGGAATTTCCAACACATCACACCCCATGCTGACGTTTCCAAACAAGCTGATACGGACCGAAGATGCCGCCCAATTGCGGCAAACGCACGAAGGCACCGGAGACATTGCATGGGAAGAAACACCACCGCCGCAGGCCCGCTGCAGGGCCTGCGCATCGTCGAGTTCGCGGGCCTGGGCCCCTGCCCGCTGGCCGGCATGCTGCTGGCGGACATGGGGGCCGACGTCATCGTCATAGAGCGCGCCGCCGCGCCCGCCAGCGGCGCTCTGCAGCGCGTGGCCACCGACCGCAACAAGCGCTCCATCGCGCTGAACCTGAAGCATCCCGACGGGCTGGAGGCCGCGTGGCGGCTGCTGGAGTCGGCCGACGCGCTCATAGAAGGTTTCAGGCCCGGCGTGATGGAGCGCCTGGGCCTGGGGCCGGATGCCGCGGCGTCGCGCAACCCGCGGCTGGTCTATGGCCGCGTCACCGGCTGGGGCCAGAGCGGCCCGCTGGCGCAGGCCGCGGGCCACGACCTCAACTACGTCGCGCTCACGGGCGCGCTGGACCTCTCGCGCCGCGACGGCGCTGCACCCACCGTGCCGCCCAGCCTCGTGGGCGACATGGGCGGCGGCGCCATGTTCCTGGCCTTCGGCCTGGTGTGCGCGCTCATGGAGGCGCAGCGCAGCGGGCGGGGCCAGGTGGTGGACGCCGCCATGGTGGACGGCGTGGCCGCGCTCTCGGCCATGGTGCGCCACATGCGCGGCAGCGCCTGGTGGCCCAGCGAACGCAGCCACGCCGTGCTGCTGGGCAGCGCGCCCTTCTACGACGCCTACGAGTGCGCCGACGGCCGCTTCGTGACCCTGGCCGCGCTGGAGCCGCCCTTCTACGCCGAGCTGCTGCGCCGCCTGGGCCTGGACGACGTGGACCCCGCCCAGCAGCACGAGCACGCGCGCTGGCCGGCGCTCAAGGAGCGCATCGCCGCGCTGATGCGCACGCAACCACGTGCGCACTGGTGCGCGCTGCTGGAGGGCAGCGACGCCTGCTTCGCCCCCGTGCTGGATTTGCAGGAGGCCGAAACCCACCCCCACAACACCGCGCGCGGCGTGTACGTGAACGTGGCCGGCGAGGTGCAGCCCGCCGCCGCGCCGCGCTTCTCGCGCACCCCCGGACGCGAGCCCGCACCCGCGCCGCGCCCGGGCGAGCACGGCGCCGAGCTGCTGCGCGAGCTGGGCTATGGCGACGACGCCGTGGCCGCCCTGCGCGCTGCCGGCGCCTGTGCCTGAGCCGGCGCACCGCCGCCGCCGCGCCCGCACCGCCTCCACCCCGGGACCTTGATGCCCCCGCTCCTGTACGCCTGGGCCGCCGATGCCGTGGTGCTGCTGCACCTGCTGTTCATGGTGTTCGTGGCGGCCGGCGCCGCGCTGCTGCCGCGCTGGCCGCGGCTGCTGTGGCTGCACCTGCCGGCGCTGCTGTGGGGCTTCTACGTGGAAGCCGGCGACCGCCCCTGCCCGCTCACGCCGCTGGAAAACCGCCTGCGCGCCCTGGCCGGCACGCGCGGCTACGAGGGCAGCTTCATCGAGCACTACCTGCTGCCGCTGCTCTACCCTGAGGGCCTCACGCGCGAGCTGCAATGGGGCATTGCGCTCACCGTGCTGGCCGTCAACGCCGCGCTGTATGCGCGCTGGCTGTCGATGCGGCCCTCGCGCGTGCGCCGGCACCGCCAGCACCCGCCGCCGGGCTGAACCGGCGGCGATGCGCGCGCAACCAGGGCCGCCGCGCAACGCGGCGGTGCGGCGGGCGCGGCTGTATCAGCGCGCGCACTGACACAGTCCCACGCCGCGCGCGGCGGTTTGTGCCTTGGTGCGGCGGCATCGCGCCGATACGGTGGCGGCATAGCCCAACCGGAGATGCCGCCATGACCCGCAGCGAAGCGCTCGCCCCGCCTTCCACCGCCCCCGCAGTACCATCGCGCCGCGCCCGGCGGCCCTGGCGGCGCATGGCGCAAGCCCTGGCCCGATGGCTGCGGCGCACGGGCCTGGCGCCCCGGCTGGACGAGGACGGCCGCTGGCTGGCCGGCGCCGCCAGCCTGGAAGAGCTGGAGCGCCGCCAGCGCCGGCTGGAGCGCCACGGCAGCCCGCTGCCCCCCATCCGGCTGCCCTGAAAAGGAAGCACGACCCCATGTTCACCCTGGACCGCGACTCGCCGCTGCCGCTGGCGCAGCAGATAGAGCGCCAGCTCCTGGCGCTGCTGCGCCAGGGCCGGCTGGCCCCGGGCGCGCGGCTGCCCTCCATACGGCAGCTCGCGTCGCAGTTGGGCGTGAGCCCAAACACCGTGGTGGTGGCCTACGACCGGCTGGTGGCCGAAGGCTGGCTGGAGCCGCGCGGCACGGCCGGCTGTTTCGTGGCGCAGCCCGGCGCGCGGCCGGCCGACGAGGCCACGCTGATCGAAGCCGGCGTGGAGCAGGACGCGGTGTGGATGGCGCAGCAGGCGCACGACCTGCCCGTGGGCCTGCTGCAGGCCAGCAGCGGCGCGCTGCCCGCGAACTGGCTGCAGGAGGCCGTGCCGCGCAGCGTGCTGCAGCGCGCCTTCGACGGCCTCCCCGGCGGCATGGCCGCGCGCTGCCCGGCGCAGGGCGCCGCGGCGCTGCGCGAGCGGCTCTCGACGCTGCTGCGCGGCCAGGGCATCGTGGCCGACGCCGCGCGCATCATGACCACGGCCGGTGCCACGCAGGCCATAGACCTGATCTGCCGCGCCTTCGTCAAGCCGGGCGATGCCGTCATCGTGGAGGACCCCGGCTACCACCTGCTGCAGGCCCGCCTGGCCGACAGCGGCGCGCGCATCGTGGGCGTGCCGCGCGTGGCCGAGGGCGTGGACCTGGAGCGGTTCGAGGCGGCGTTGCGCGCGCACCGGCCGCGGCTGGCCTTCATACAGACGCGGCTGCACAACCCCACGGGCTGGACCGCCTCGCCTGCCAACCTGTACCGGCTGCTGACGCTGGCCGAGCAGCACGGCCTGCTGATCGCCGAGGACGACGTGTACGGCCACCTCCTGCCCGGCCCCGGCACCACGCTGGCGCAGCTGGCGGGGCTGTCGCGCGTCATCTACTACTCCAGCTTCTGCAAGGTGCTGAGCCCCGCGCTGCGCGTGGGCTACCTGGCGGCCGAGCCCGCGGTGCTGCAGCCGCTGCTGCGGCAGAAGATCTTTGCCTGCCTGAGCGGGGCGACGCTCAACGAGGCGGTGATGGCCGAGCTGCTGGCCGGCGGCCGGGTGCGCAAGCACATGGAGCGGCTGCAGCAGCGCCTGGCCGGGGCGCGGCACGCGTCGCTGGCCGTGCTGCAGGACGTTGGCCTGGCCTTCGACCAGCCGGCGCAGGGCGGGCTCTTCCTGTGGGGCCGGCTGCCCGCGGGCGTGGCGCTGGAGCCGCTGGTGAAGGACGCCTGGCAGCAAGCCATCCTGCTGGCCGGCGGCCCGACCTTCAGCACCCTGGCCGAGCACGCCAACTGCGTGCGCTTCAACGTGGTCCACGCGCAGAACGTGCGGCTCAGCCGCTATTTGCGGGAGCACTTCGAAGCGGTGGAGGTGGGGCGCCGGGCGGTGGAGAGGGCGGCGCGCGGGTGAGGCGGGACCGGGCGGCGCGGAGCGCGCGCACAGGCCCTTGGCCCTGCTCAGCGCCCCGTGAACACCGCCTTGCGCTTCTCCTGCCAGGCCCGCACGCCCTCGCGCAAATCCTCCGAGGCGTTGACGTGGGCGATGTCGGCGGCCAGGGCCGCTTCGTCCAGCGCGCCGCGGCCCATGGCGTTTAGATGGCGCTTCATGCCCAGTAGAGCCAGCGGCGCCATGCCGGCCAGGCGGTCGCACCAGGCCTGCCCCGCCTCGGCCAGGGCCTGCGGCTCCACCATGCGGTCCAGGTAGCCCAGGGAGAGCATCTGCGACGCCTCGAACTTCTCCGCCGCCAGCAGGATGCGCCGCGCCATCGGCAGCCCCAGCCGCGCCACGTAGCGCTCCATGCCGCCCCGGTAGAACAGCAGCCCAAGCTGCGCTGCGGGCACGAACATCTCCGCGGCCGTGGTGCCGATGCGGAAGTCGCAGGCCAGCGCCAAATCCGTGGCGCCGCCGTACAGGCCGCCGTTGATCACCGCCACCGTCACCGGGCGCGCGGCCTCCAGCGCCGCGGCCAGGGCCTCGAAACTCTCGGCGGCGTTGGTGATGTGCTCGCCCGCGTCGCCCAGGTTGAAACCGCTGCAGAAGTGCCGGCCCAGCCCCTGCAGCCGCAGCACCAGCACTTCGGGACGGGCGTTCACCTCGGCCAGGTGCGCCTGCAACACCTCCAGGTCCGACAGCTCCAGCCGGTTGGCCACCGCCGGGCGGCGCAGCGTGATGGTGGCCACCGCACCGTCGATGTGCAGCGCGGGCGGCAGCGCGACGGGAACGCCTTCGGCTGCGGGACGGTGGGCGGAGGGAGATGCGGTCGGGGAGGAAGGCTCGTGCGTGCTCATGCTCGGTGCGGGCTGCGGCTCAGTGGTGGCGCCCGCAACGGCTTGGGAGGCGCGTCCTGCGCTTGGGCCGCCGAGAGCGGTTGTGATGATACGCACCGGCGTTGGCGGGGAGCTGATGTTGGTGCTATGCGACCCCAACCGCCTCGCACGCCTTGCGCGCGCGCCATTCCCAGCCGCGCTCACGCGGCGCCCGCGTTGAGCCTGAACGAGCCCACCACGCCCAGCAGCTGTGCGGCCTGCTGGTTGAGGCTGTCGGCGGACGCGGCGCTTTCTTCCACCAGCGCGGCGTTCTGCTGCGTCACGTGGTCCAGTTGCGCAATGGCCTCGCTGACCTGGCTGATGCCCTGGCCCTGCTCGTTGCTGGCGGAGCTGATCTCGTTGATCAGGTCGCTCACGCGCTTCACCTGCGTCACGAGGTCGCTCATGCTGCGCCCGGCATCGCCCACCAGGCGCGAGCCGGCCTCCACCTTCTCCACGCTCTGGCCAATGAGGGTCTTGATCTCCTTGGCCGCCTCCGCGCTGCGCTGCGCCAGGCTGCGCACCTCGCCCGCGACCACCGCAAAGCCCCGGCCCTGCTCGCCCGCGCGCGCGGCTTCCACTGCGGCATTGAGCGCCAGGATGTTGGTCTGGAAGGCGATGCCGTCAATCGTCCCGATGATGTCGGCAATGCGGCGCGAGCCGGTGCTGATCTCTTCCATGGTCGCCACCACGCGGCCCATCACCTCGCCGCCCTGCTCCGCGGCCTGGCTGGCACTGCCGGCCAGTTGCGTGGCCATGTTGGCGGTGTCGGCGTTTTGCTTGACCGTGGAGGTGAGCTGCTCCATGGCCGCCGCCGTTTCCTGCAGGTTGCTGGCCTGCTGCTCGGTACGCTGGCTCAGGTCGGCGTTGCCGCTGGAGATCTGCGCGCTGCCCGTGGCGATGGACTCGCTGCCGTGGCGCACCTGCGTGACGATGCGCGTGAGGCTTTCGTTCATGTCGCGCAGCGCGCCCAGCAGCTCGCCGGTCTCGTCCCCGCGCCGAACGTCTATGCGCGCGGTCAGGTCGCCCGCGGCCACGGTGCGCGCCACCTGCACGGCCTGGTGCAGCGGCGCGGTGATGGAGCGCGTGAGCCCCCACGCCAACCCCATGCCCACCAGCAGCGCCACGGCGCCCACTGCCAGCATCAGCACGCGCGAGGCGGCGATGCTGTCGGACAGGCCGTTGGCGCTGTCCTTCACCAGCGCCTGCTGCCGCACATGCAGCGCCTCCACGTGCTCCTGCAGCACGTCGATGGCGGGCAGCGTTTCGTCCATCAGCAGCCGGTTGGCCTCGTCGCGCCGGCCCACGGCCAGCAGCTCCGACACCTTGCCGAACGAGCCCACGTAGGCCACGCGCGCCTCCTTGACCTTGCCGACGAGCGCCTTGCCCTCGGGCAAGTAGGCCAGCCGCTCCAGCGTCTCCAGCGACTCCGTCACCTTCTTCTTGTTGAAGGCGATCATCTGGCGGATCTTGTCGGCGTGCGCCTCGTCGCGCGCGAAGAACAGCTCCATGGTGCGCCGGGCATTGGCGCGGGTGTAGGTGTTGAGCGTGGCGGTGGCGTCGGCCGTGACCATGTCCACCTCCACGGTACGGCGCGCGGCGGCATCGGCTTGGTTGAGGCTGAGCACGGCCGTGCCCACGGCCACCAGCAGCAGGGCCAGGACGACGGCAAATCCGAGCCCCAGCCGCGTGCCGAGGCGAAGCTTGTTCAGGAAGTTCATGGAGGGAATCGAGGAGCCGACGCAGCTGGCTGCCGGCGGCTGGGCGCCGGGCAGCACAAAACCGTCAGCGGTCAAAAGAAGGCGGAGTGCGCCTGACCATCGGGTTAACCCAAAGGCGATTGAGCCGCCGACACAACTTAGATACAAACTCAGCATGCATACCGTGTGGGAATTCACGCAGACCGCGCCCCTGTGAGACGCGCAGACAGCGCCGCGGGCACGGCCCCGGCCAGCAAGTCGAACACCCGGCGCACCAGCCGGTTGCCGTAGATCTCGCGGTGCACGGCCATAAGGCTCGTGCCCACCGGAAGCACTTGGCCCCCTGCCGTCAACGCCGCTGGACGCCGCGCTGACGGAAACCGTGAAATCCGCCGCATTGGCGGGCGGCACGTTGCCGGCTGTGGCGCACCGCACGATTTGAGTCAGCGTGGCGTAACGCGGCGCCGCGAAGACTGTTGCTTCTTTGCGCAACACGGGACGCCGGCAACACGGGCGTCCGCCTTGAACGTCATGGCTGCCCGCTGGTTTCTTCCCTTACGCACCGTGCCCGCGCAAAGCCGCGCGCTGCGCGTGCTGACGCTTCCTCATGCCGGTGCGCCGCTGCGTTGCTATCGCTGGCTGGAGGGCTGCGTGGGCGACGACGTGGAGCTGTGGACGGTAGCGCTGCCTGGCCGCGGCAAGCGCCGCGCCGAGGAGGCGCACACGAGCGTGCACAGCATCGTGGAGGCGCTGGCCGAAGAGCTGCCGGCGCTGGCCGAGGAGCCGTATGTGCTGTATGGCCACAGCATGGGGGCGCTGTTGGCGTTTGAGCTGGCGCGTGTGGCGCGCCGTCGCGGCTTGGCGTTGCCGGTGGCGCTGCTGCTCTCCGGCGCACGCTCGCCCGAGAGCTTCCTGATTCCGCAAGACCCGCCCTGCAGCCAATGGCCGCAGGGCAAGTTGGTGGACCACTTGCGCGCGTTGGGCGGCGTGGCGCCGGAGCTGCTGGCCTACGGCGAGCTGCTGGAGCTGTTCTTGCCGGCGGTGCGGGCCGACTACGCGCTGTGCGAGCGCTACGAGCCGCGGGCCGAGCCGCCCTTGCCGGTGGCGATGGCGCTGATGAGCGGCACCGAAGACCGGGACGTGGACGACGAGTCCCTGACTGCCTGGGGCGCACATGCGACGGGCCCGGTGGTGATGCGCAAGTTTTTGGGCGACCGCTTCTTCATCAACGGCCACCGCCGGGAGCTGCCGGCCTTCGTGACCACGCTGCTACAGCACTGCAAGGCGGGCCAGGTGAAAACCTGGACCGCGGACGCCAGCGGCCCCGCGCCGGGCACGCAACCCGGCTGACCCCAACCCTTACAAGGCGCGCGGGCGGGCGTTGACTTGGCGTAGGTTGCAACGCACGTCGGCTTACGGGAGGCGGCTCCCCTTTCAGCCCTTCCCGCCCAGCGCTGCCCCATCGCGGGAATGACGCAACCGGGTGCGCACGCGTTGCGCCATTGGCCAGCCGGCCCTCAAATCACTTGCGCTCTTCCTCCCCACCCTGCCGAGAGGCCTGGCGCGCGTCGCCGTCCTTGTCGTGGCTGCCCTGGCTTTGTTGGGCCTGCTCCTTCTCCTTTTCCTTCTTTTCGGCCTGGTGGTGGCCTATGGCGCAGCCGGCGGCGGCGCCCAGCACGCCGTGCTCGCCGGCCACGTGGCCGGCCACGCCGCCCACGGCCGCGCCCTTGATGCAGCCCTTGGCCTGCACCACGCCGGGCAGCGCCAGCGGGGCGATCAGCGCGGCAATGGCCAGCAGTCGGTGCGGGGTCTTCATGGCGGATCTCCTCATGCGAATCAATGGATGCCCCCACGGTAGCCCGCGCTGCGGCGGCGCGCCGTCGGCGCTTGCCGCCAACCGCTGTAGGACGGCTCCCATGCGCGGCGGGCCCGCGCACGGCAGCGTCCGCCGCGCCGGCCGCGCCCACTGCACCGGCCGCGCCGGCGGCTCAGGCGTCTTCGTCCACCGGGCGCTCCTTGCGCACCACGCCCAGCTTCAAGTCCAGCACGCCCAGGATGCGGTTCATGGTCTGCACGGTGCCGTCGCTGCGGCCCTGCTCGATGTCCTGCAGCGTGCGCGCCGACAGGCCCGCCATGCGCGCCAGCTCGTAGCTGGTCAAGCGCAACGTCTTCTTCAAATGCCGTACGGCGTCGCGCAGGCTCCACTCGGGGTGCGCCAGTACGTCCTCAACGGCCTGGCGACGCATTTCCCGTTGCTGCGACAACGACATCGGCGTGTAGCGCTTGTCCATGTTCTCGTGCCCCTCCCATGGGCGAACACGGGCCGTGCAAGGCTGTAAAGCGCTCGCGGCCCCTCCCCTGATTTCTCCAAACCCTCGATTCATGAAAGCACGGATAACCGGTCAAAACAAAGGCACGGTTTCGGGTGTTATTCACAGATTTTTGTGCAAATAGATTTTTTGATCTGCCTTCAAGAAACACTGACTCCCGCGCGGCGGCCGTCAGCCATCTGCGCGATGCTTGACGGGCTGTACAGGCCCGGCAGACGGGCCCGCTGACCCCAAGGAGACGACGCGATGACGCGCATGAACCCCTACGACACCGGACTGGACAAGAACGCGGCCAACTTCGTGGCGCTGTCGCCGCTGAGCTGGCTGGAGCGCTCGGCCCACGTGTATCCGCAGCGCGTTGCGCTGGTGCATGGCGCGCTGCGCCAGACCTGGGCCCAGACCTTCGAGCGCTGCCGCCGCCTGGCCAGCGCGCTGCAGTTGCGCGGCGTGGGCCGCGGCGACACGGTGGCGGCCATGCTGCCCAACGTGCCGGCGATGGTTGAGGCGCACTTCGGCGTGCCGGCCGCGGGCGCGGTGCTCAACACGCTCAACACGCGGCTGGATGCGGAGTCCATCGCCTTCATGCTCCAGCACGGCGAGGCCAAGGTGCTGCTGACCGACCGCGAGTTCGCTCCCGTCATCGGCAAGGCGCTGGAGCTGCTGGGCGGCCCGCGCCCGCTGGTGGTGGAGGTGGAGGACGCGCTGGCCCCGCCGGGGCAGCGCCTGGGCGAGATCACCTACGAGGAGCTGCTGGCCGGCGGCGACCCGGCCGCGCCCTGGCAACTGCCCGCCGACGAGTGGGACGCCATCGCGCTGAACTACACCTCCGGCACCACGGGCAACCCCAAGGGCGTGGTCACGCACCACCGCGGCGCCTACCTCAACGCGGCCAACAACGCCATCGCCTGGAGCCTGCCGCACCACCCGGTGTACCTGTGGACACTGCCCATGTTCCATTGCAACGGCTGGTGCTTCCCGTGGACGCTGGCGCTGGTGGCGGGCACCAGCGTGTGCCTGCGCAAGGTGGACCCGGCCCTGATCTACCCGCTCCTGCGCGAGCACCACGTGACGCACATGTGCGGCGCGCCCATCGTGTACGGGCTGCTCATCCACGCGCCCGCCGCGCTGCGCGAGGGTTTACAGCATCAGGTGAAGGGTTTGATCGCGGGCGCGGCGCCGCCGGCGGCGGTGATCGAGGGTTGCGAGCGCATCAACATCGCCATCACGCACGTGTACGGACTGACCGAGGTCTACGGGCCGGCCGCCTTGTGCGCGCAGCAACAGGAGTGGGCCTCGCTGCCGCTGCCGGAGCGGGCGCGGCTCAATGCGCGCCAGGGCGTGGCCTATCCGCTGCAGCAGGCGGTGACGGTGCTGGACACCGAGACCATGCAGCCCGTGCCGGCCGACGGGCAAACGCTGGGCGAGGTGTGCTTCCGCGGCAACGTGGTGATGAAGGGCTACCTGAAGAACCCGGCGGCCACGCAGGAGGCGTTTGCAGGCGGCTGGTTCCGCACGGGCGACCTGGCGGTGCTGCACCCGGACGGCTACGTGAAGATCACGGACCGCAGCAAGGACGTGATCATCTCCGGCGGCGAGAACATCAGCTCGCTGGAGGTGGAGGACGTGCTGCACCGCCACCCGGACGTGATGCTGGCGGCAGTGGTGGCACAGCCCGACCCCAAGTGGGGCGAGGTGCCCTGCGCTTTTGTGGAGGTGAAGCTGGGGTCCGGGGTGACGGAGGAGGAGCTGATCGACTTCTGCCGGTCGCATCTGGCCCGCTTCAAGGTGCCCAAGCGCATCGTCTTCGGCGAGCTGCCCAAGACGTCCACCGGCAAGATCCAGAAGTTCGTGCTGCGCCAGGCGTTGAAGTCGGCAAGCGCGATCGGGTAAGGCGAAGCCGTCAGCCCGTGCCGCCGGGGCGTTCAAACAGCCGGCCAGGTTCGATGCGCCTTTGCCTCACTGCGCGCGCACCACCGCCCTCTCCTGCCGCAGCAGCCCAAACAAGTCCTTCGGGTCGTCCTGCGCCGGCACGAGGTCTATGCGCTGGCCGATGCCCAGCGACAGCGCGGTGTCGTGGACCCAGGTGAGGGCCGAGTAGTCCTCCAGGGCGAAGCCGACCGAGTCGAAGAGCGTCACCTCCTCGTCCGCGCGGCGGCCGGGGTGCTGGCCGGCGAGCACGCGCCACAGCTCAGTGACGGGGAAATCGGCGGGCATCTGCTGGATCTCGCCCTCGATGCGCGTCTGCGGCTCGAACTCCACGAACACGGCCGCGCGCTCCAGCACGCCGCGGTGCAGCTCGGTCTTGCCGGGGCAGTCGCCGCCCACGGCGTTGAGGTGCATGCCGGGCTCCAGCAACTCCGGCGTCAGGATGGTGGCGTTGGCCTTGTCGGCCGTCACGGTGGTGACGATGTCCGCGCCGCGCACCGCCTCGACCGTGCTCGCGCACACGGTGAGGTCCAGGCCCTGGCCCGCCAGGTTGCGCACCAGCTTGGCGGTGGCGGCCGGGTCCACGTCGAAGAGGCGCAGCTCGCGCACGCCCACCAAGTCGCGGAAGGCGATGGCCTGGAACTCGGCCTGCGCGCCGTTGCCTATGAGCGCCATGCGGCGGCTGCCGGGCCGCGCCAGCGCGCGGGCAGCCAGCGCCGAGGTGGCGGCGGTGCGGATGGCGGTGGTGAGGGTGAGCTCGCTCAGCAGCCGCGGCGCGCCGGTGGCCACGTCGGCCAGCACGCCGAAGGCCATCACGGTGGGCAGGCCCTCGCGCGTGTTCTTCGGGTGGCCGTTGACGTACTTGAAGGCGAAGCGCTCGGCGTCGGCCACGGGCATGAGCTCGATCACGCCGTCGCGCGAGTGGTTCGCGATGCGCGGCGTCTTCTCGAAATCGTCCCAGCGCAGGAAGTCGCGGCGCAGTTGCTCGGCCACGCCGGCAATGCTCGCGGGCAGGCCCTGGCGCTGCACCAAGCGCACCAGGTCGCGCGCGCCCACGTACAGCGTGTCGGTGTGGATGAAGCTGCTCTGGCTGGCCATGGCTTATCTCCCGTCAATTCGATGAAGGGAGTCTGGCCAGGGGCCGCGGCAAGCGAAAGCGCAAAAGCTGCAGCGAAGCGCTGCACTGGCTGAGCAAAACGTCAGGCCGCGTTGACGTTCTGCTCAATCCTCACCGCTTCAAGGGGCCGGCTTGGGGAAGCGTTCGGTGGCGGGCGAGTAGGCGTTACGCAGGTAGAGGGACGGCGCGCCCTTGCCGTCTATGGGGGCGGTCCAGACGTCGGTGCTGGCGGCGGCGCTGTCGCTGGCCAAGGCGTAGAGCACGTGGGCGTCGTCCAGCCACTCGATCTGGTCGTCCACATTGCGCTTCTCGGCCAGGGGCGTTTCCACGAGCGTCTTCAGGTCCAGCACGTGGAACTGCCAGACGATGCGCCCGTCTACCACGTAGCGCTTCTTGTAGGCCACGCGGGTGGCGTCCGGCGACACCGAGGGGCACTCCACGTTGTCGTGCAGCACGGTGGCGCTGCGCCGGGCGATGTCGCCGCGCAGCAGGTAATGCTGCCCGCCGCTGGAGAGCGTGGCGAAGAAGTTCTTCCCGTCCGGGGTGAAGGTGACGCCCCAGAAGTTGAAGTCCTTGGCCTTGAAGGGCTGGCCGTCCTTGGTGATGGCCAGGTTCTCCAGCTCCAGCAGTTCGCGGCCGGTGGCGGTGTCGAGGATGACGGTGCGCGTGGCGAAGTCCAGGCTGGTGTAGCCGTGGCCGGCGGCAAAGACAGTGTAGGCGGCCAGGCGCCCGTCGCGCGAGACGCGGGTGCGGCTGGGAATGCCCTGCAGCGGCAGCTCGGCCGTGACGGCGAAGGTGGTGGCGTCAAAGAGCTTGGCGCTGTAAGTGGTGACGACGCCGCGCTCGGCCGTGAGGCACATGCCGCGCCCGCCGGAAACGTGGGCGACCTCGCAGCGCAGGTGCGCAACGAAGTGCGCTTCGCCGCCGCGCGCGGCCTCGCGCCAGGCGAGCTGGCCGTAGTGCTCGTCCATGCCGGTGTGGCGGAAGAAGAGGCGGCCCGTGGCGCTGGACGCGCTGGCTACGGTGGGCGCCGGGCGGGTGGGCGTGGCGGCCGGGGCGGCGGCGGGCGGATGGGCGGCGGCATCGGCGCTGTCCGTCGGCGGCAGTGCGGTGGCAAGCGTGGACGCCGCCGGCGCGGCCGGCAAGGCGGCCGTGGCCGTCGGCTCTGGAGCAGTGACGGCTGACGCCGCGCTGCCGCCGGCCGGCGGCAGCCGCTGCTT
Organism: Azohydromonas lata; assembly: GCF_034427735.1. Taxonomy (NCBI): domain Bacteria; kingdom Pseudomonadati; phylum Pseudomonadota; class Betaproteobacteria; order Burkholderiales; family Sphaerotilaceae; genus Azohydromonas; species Azohydromonas lata. The sequence continues at coordinate 28,334 of NZ_JAXOJX010000013.1, read as the reverse complement.
GGCGTGGTACAGGTAGCCACCGACGGCCACGACGGCCGCGGCACAAAGGGCCGAGAAGGCCAGCACGGGTTTCTTGTTGTTCACGACTTGCCCCCCTCCAGGCCGCGGTACGCGGCCAGCATCGCCAGCCCCATCGCGGCGATGAACACGCTCACCGCCACGGTGGCGCCCTGCCCTTCCCACAGCCAGCCGAAGACGACGGACGACAGCAGCTTGGCCAGGCCGATGGCCGTGGCGATGAGCGCCAGCCCCGTGGTGCGCCGCGCGGCGGGCACCTCGGCGCTGGCCATGGCCATGAGCACGCCCTCGGTACCGGCGTTGAACAGGCCCAGCAGGGCCAGGCAGCCGATGAGCGCGGGCAGGCCCAGTTCGCCCGTCCCCAGCAGCACGGCGTACAGCAGGGCCAGCACGGCGTAGCCGAGCAGGAAGATGCGCCCGCGCCCCAAGCGGTCGGCCACGCGGCCCGCGGGCACGGACAGCAGCATGCAGGCCGCCGCCGTGACGACGTAGAACAGCGGAAACCAGCCCGCGGCCGCCGGGTGGCGCCGCTGCAGCAGCAGGTAAATGAACCCGTCGCTGATGGTGGCCAGGGCCAGCAGTGCGCCGCAGCCGGTGAGCACCAGGAAACGGCGCGTGATCCAGCGGCCGGGTGCGGCGGCGATGGGTAACGGCGCCACCGCCTGTGCCGCAGCCAGCGCCTGCGTGGGCCTGGGGACAAAACACCACAGCACGGCCACGCCTAGCACGCCTACGACGAAGCTGGTGAACCACAGCGCGTCAAACGCCCCCGGCAACTGCGCCAGCAAGACGAAGGCGGCAACGGGCCCAAGCAGCGAGCCGCAGGCGTCCAGCGCACGGTGCACGGCAAACGCCCCGGCGTACTGGCCGGCGGGCGTGTTCAGCGAGATGAGCGCATCGCGCGGGGCGGTTCTCAAACCCTTGCCGGCGCGGTCCAGGCCGACGATCCACAGCAGCGAGGTCCAGCCCGCCGCCACCAACAGCCCCAGCTTGCACAGCGTGGACAGGCCGTAGCCGGCCAGCGCCAGCTCCTTCTGCCGCGCGTGGCGGTCGGCCAGCCAGCCCGCCAGCAGCGCCAGCAGCGCCACGGCGAAGCCGTTGTAGACGCCGTCGATCACGCCGTACTGCGCCGGGCTCAGGTGCAGGTGCAGCACCAGGTACACGGGCAGCGTGCTGTTGACCATCTCGGCCGAAACGTCGGTGAGCAGGCTGGTGAAGCCCAGGCCCCACACCACCGGGCTCACGCGCGCGGCCGTGGCCACATCCACGCGTGCCGCCCCCTGTCCGAGCTTCACCTGCTCGAACCACTCGAACCTGTACATGCGTGCCCCCTGCCCTCGTGTTTTCCGCTTGACGGTTGCGAAGCGTTGCATTTGCGCGCGCAAGGCGCACCCATGCAAACGAAGGTTGCGCGGGCAAGGCAAAGGCCGCACGCGGGGGGCGGAAGGCTGTGCGCCAGCAGCCAAAGAGCCCGCTTCGGGACCGCTGGCCGGGTGCGGCAGCCCCGGGTCAGCGTATGGAAACCTGGTTTCCAACGCGACGGTTCTTGATTGCCGTCAAGCGGCGTCGAACGGCGCACCGGCAGCCATCCCGGGCGCTTGCGCGCTCAACCGAGCTGCAGCATGCCGCGGGCGATGGCGAACTCAAGCAGGTCCTTTTCCGTGGGCTCGGCGCTTTGCCAGCGGCGCGCGAGCCAGCGCAGGAAGAGCGGCCCGGCGATCTTGCTGCGAGGGCCGTCGCGCTCCCAGGCGCGGGCGATGGGGGCCATGAGGCCGGGCAGGGCCTCGTCCTGGAAAGCCTGGCGCAGCATGAGCTGTTCTTCCTCCGGCAGGGTGCCGAAGCGCGCCTCGCAGTCGCGCGACTGCGCGCGCTCCCACTCCTCGCGTATGCCCTGCACCGAGGCCTGCACCGCCGAGGCCGCAGGCTCGGCCACGGGCAGCGCGGGGGCCGGCACGCCGGCATAGCCTTTCTTCAGCGCGTCGCGCAGGTAGGCCGCGGGCGAGGTGAGCGTGGGCAGCGCGGGGTTGCGCAGGCGCTGCTCGACGTGCTCGATGGTGGCGCGCAGCAGCGTGTCGTCGGTGCGGGTGTAGAGCAGATCGGCGTCTTCCTCCTTGAGGCCAAGCTGGCGCAGCCGCTCCACCAGCTCCAGGTCGAAGGTGTTGCGCGCTTGCGCCACCTCCAGCGGCGCGGGGCTACGGCGCAGCACGCGGAACTGCAGCTCGCTCACGCGTCGGCCTTCCTTGTGCTCTATGAGCTCCAGGATGAAGTCCTGCTGCAGCGCCTCCACCTCGGCCAGCGCCGGGCGCAACACGTCGCGCTTGAAGTAGCGGTAGTCGACCTTTTCCACGTCGCTGCGGCCGGTGAGCACCGAGGCCCACCAGTGCAGGTCTTCGCGCATGGTCAGCCGCGAGGGCGAGGTGAGGTATTGCATGCCCAGCTCGAACAGCACCGCGGCGGCGTAGGAGCGCATCTGCGCTCCCACCTCCAGCAGGATGCGCGTGTAGCGGCTGGGTTTCAGCAAGCGCTCGCGCACGCGGTCGGGGTAGCTCCAACTGATGATCACGGGGTAGCCGGAGCCGCGCTCGGCGATTTCAACGGCACCCAGCAACTGCGAGGACGTCCAGCGCTGCTCGCCTGCGCCCACGGAGTTCCACTCGATCAGCGTGGTCTGCATCTCGCGGATGTGCTCCTTGAGCAGCGCGACGTTGCGCGAATTGAAGTGCGCGTCGCCGATGAGCGTGGCCAGCGGAATGCTGTATTGCCGCTCCTCGACACCCTGCTGCTGCGCGTGAAAGAGCAGCGCGTTGTAGATGCGGCGCGACAGCAGCGTCAGCCGCCCCTTCTTGGGCCGAATGGCGATGGACTCGTTGGCCTTTTGCACCATGGCGTCGTCGGTTGCGCGGCGCAAAGGCGCGCGTGGGCGGCGCTCGCGCGCGGCGGGCGAATCGGGCGCCTCCTCATGTCCAGCAGGATCGGCAGGCTGCTGTGCGTGCAAGGCTGGATCGTCGGGGTCGTCCGTGATGTCCATCCACCCATCATGCCACGAGTGTGAAGCGGGTTATTCACAGTTGTGAACTTCTTAAATCACAAATGCGCCGCAGCGGCGCTTGAAGTAATTGAGAAAACGTGTTGAAGGCATTGAAATACATTGACAGTGCGCCAAGTCCTTGTCGCATCTGAAGTTTTCCGAACAACTGTGAGTGGATTTGGGGTTTGGTGTGAGCTTTTATGGTCTTCATCGTGAGTGGACATGGGTTTCACCCTGCCGCCAACGTGAGGAAGCCTGGGACTTGTTGTGAGTGGATATGGGTTTCGTGCTTTTCCGGGAGCTTGGACGTGCCGTTCACAGCGCGGAAGTCGTCGCGGCATGCGGGAAAGCACGGGGATTGGGCGCCGCTTGACCGGTTTCAAGACGCGTTGCAAAGCCTGAAGTCACAATTTCCCTCACACATCGCGCCAGGGGCCTTGGCTGGAATCCCATCGCTCCTCACAACAGCGCAGCGTTGCGTTCAAGCCTCGTGTCCTCTGCGGGGTGCTCGAAAATCAATGGAGAGTCAACGGATTTCTATAAACTGCCCGCATTTCTGTTGACTCTTTAAAGAGATGAAGAACGAACAAGCGGCGGGTGTTGGAAACCAGGTTTCCACGGCGGCGGCGGCGGTGAGCCGCCCGGCCATAGACATGGCGCGCATCACGGCGTTGGCCACGCGGGCGTCCAACATGGTGGAGGGCATACGCGGCCGCCTGCTGGCGCCGGAGGCGCGCAAGGTGCCGCCCAACTTCTCGGCCACGCAGGTGGCGGCGCTGTGCGGGGTGGACAAGGCGCACGTGGCCTACCGCATCAGCAAGGGTGACTTGCCCGCCGGGCAGCTCACGCCCACGGGCGGGCGGCGCGAGTTCTCGCTGGACGAGGTGCAGCGCTGGACGCGTGAGTACCGCCGCATGGCCATGCGCCCGGCGGGCCAGAAGGCCGTGACCATCGCGGTGGGCAACTTCAAGGGCGGCGTGTCCAAGACCACCACCGCCATGATCCTGGCCCAGGGCCTGAGCATGCGCGGCCACCGCGTGCTGGCCATAGACGTGGACCCGCAGGGCTCGTTCTCCACGCTCTTCGGCATCCTGCCGGAGACGGAGGTCGAGGAGGACATGACCATCGTCCCCATCTGCCGCGGCGAGGCGGACGACATCCGCTACGCGATCCAGCCCACCTACTGGCCCGGCATCGACCTCGTTCCCGCGGCGCCGCTGCTGTTCCAGGCCGAGTTCAGCCTGCCGGCCATGCAGATGAACGACCCGACGGCGCGCTTCTGGGACGTGCTCAACGCCAGCCTCGAAGGCGTGCGCGAGGAGTACGACGTGATCATCATCGACACGCCGCCCTCGCTGTCCTACGTCACCATCAACGCCTTCATGGCGGCCGACGGCATCCTGGTGCCCGTGCCGCCCTCGGCGCTGGACTTCGCCTCCTCCGCGCAGTTCTGGAGCCTCTTTGCCGACCTGGGCAGCAACCTGGACCAGGCGTCCAAGCGCGGCAAGACCTTCGACTTCCTGCATGTGCTGCTGTCGCGGGTGGACCAGTCCGACGTGGCCGCCCCCGCCGTGCGCCAGTGGATACAGGCCACGTACGGCGAATACCTGCTGCCGGTAGAAGTGCCCAAGACCACCGTCACGTCGTCCAAGGCCGCCGAGTTCGGCACGGTTTACGACGTGCAGAAGTACGAGGGCTCGGCCAAGACCTACAAGCGCGCCGCCGAGGCCTATGACCGCGTGGTGGAGCTCGTCGAGCAGTCGGTGATCGAAGCATGGCGCACCCGCGCGGCGCAAGCCGCCGCCGCCCCGGCCCAGGCCGGCACCGCGGCTTGAAGACGTGGAAACCAGGTTTCCACGGCAGCCGATGACCGATAACGACACCCCAAGATTCAAGACCTTCAGGAGCGCCTCATGAGCAGCATAGGCAAGCGGCTTTTGGCCACCACGGCGGACATTGCCGCCTCCATAGAGGCGCGCAGCGCGCAGGGCGAGGCGGGCAAGCCGCCGCTGCCGCGCACGGCGCCGGGGCAGATGCTGGCCGCGCGCAGCGAGATGCTGGCCATGCAGGGCGAGCTGCAGGCGCTGCGCGACAAGCTGAAGTCCTTCGACGGCTCGCTGCCCACGGTGAAGCTGGACCCGGCGCTGGTGGACACCACGCGCTGGGCCAACCGCCACGCCACGGCGTTCACGACGGCGGCGTTCGCGCGGCTGAAGTCCAGCATCGAGCTCGCCGGAGGCAACACGCAGCCCATCCTGGTTCGCTGCTGCGAGACGGCCGGGCGCTACGAGATCGTCTTTGGCCACCGCCGCCACCGCGCCTGCCTGGAGCTGGGCTTGCCGGTGCTGGCGGTGGTCTGGGACGGCGAGATGCCGGACCTGGACCTGTTCCTGTCCATGGACCGCGAGAACCGCGAGCGCGAGGACCCGTCCGCCTACGAGCAGGGCATCACCTACCTGGCCGCGCTGGACGCCGGACTGTTTCCCTCGCAACGCCGCCTGGCCGAAGCCATCGGCGTGAGCCACACCTGGGTGCGCAAGGCCACGCAGGTGGCGCAGTTGCCCGCGGCCATCGTCGAGACCTTCGAGACGCCGCTGGACATACAGCCACGCCACGCGGAAGAGATCACGCAGTCGCTGGACCAGGACCGCAAGGCCGTGCTGCGCCGCGCCGAGCGCGTGCGCCAGATGACGCGCCGACCAAGCCCGGGCCAGATCGTGGCCCACCTCACGGGGCGGGTGGCGGAAAAGACGGCACCCGAGAAATTCCACGCGGGCGGGCGCCTGGCCGGCGTGTGGAAGCGCGACAGCCGCGGCCGCGCCGTGATCACGCTGGAGGCGCACGCGGCCGACGACGCCTTCATGGACGAGCTCTCCGACATCGTCATGAAGATGCTCAACCGCCCGCGCGGCTGAGCCAACTCGCCGGCCGCGCCGGGAGGCGCCAGGCTTGGCCGCGGCCGGCGGTGGAAACCTGGTTTCCACCGCTGCGCTGGACAACTCCCACCGGCGCGCCGACGTGGCGCGCTTTCACAACGGCGCCGCGGCGCACCGGCTGCGGTGCAGGGTGGGGCGGCCCAAACCCGTTCATATACAGGCAGCCCGTGCGCGCCAGCGGTCCAGGCACGGTGTTTTGAGGCTCATGTGAGGACGCTTGTGATGCTCCATGCCTGCGTGGCGTTTGAGCGTCTAACCGGCAGTGCGTATGGCCTGCGGGCCTGCACGGGGCGCTGAAGTGGCGGCCGGGCGCCCGGGAACCGGGTTTGGCTGCGGCGAAGAGGGCGGTCGTGCCTGGCTTGGACGCAGTTCTGGAGGCGTCCACGGTGCGGTGCAGTGCTCATGTGAGCTTCTCTGTGATTCTTGAGTCGAAGCGCAGCCCACGTTGCGAAGCGGGATCGCTAGGCCCCCGCCTGGCATTGCCTTCGTGCTCATCTGTAGGAGGCCCGCTCGCGGGCCGAAGGGTCTCCTGGCCGCGGTTCGGTCCGCGAGCGGGCCTGCTACAAGCTGGGCTGTATGTTCCTAAAAGCCGCTTGCGCGCCAACATTTCCGGCAAACGGCGCTGCAAAACACCGTTGCCAAAGCGCCGTCAGGCCAAGGCCTCTTCTGTCGGACGCGAGGAACGTATCGACGCGCGTCTTTGCCTCTGTCCCGCCACGCGTGGAAACCTGGTTTCCACGCGTGGGCTGCCATCCGCGATCCATCGGTCCTTGCCGCCCGTTCACTCCCCGAAGGCCTTCTCCATCCCGTCCTGCAGCCGCTGCAGTTGCGCCTTGGCATAGCGCATGGTGGTGCGCGGGTCGGCGTGGCCGAGCTGCGCCTGCACCACTTCCAGCGGCGCGCCGCGCTCCAGCGCCCGCGTGCCGCAGGTGTGGCGCAGCCAGTGCACGGACGACTTGTCAGCGCTGCGGCGCTGCGCGTCCGTCAGCGGCGCCCAGCGCAGCGCCCGCCGCAGCCAGCCCCGCACGGTCTCGTACAGCGAGCGGTAGCCTATGGGCGCCAGCGCATCGTCCAGGCTGGCCACCAGCGGCGCCTCTTCCGGCGCGCGCTCCAGGGGGGGGAGCCCGCGTGCCGCCAGGTAACCCGCCAACGAGCGCAGCGCCTGCGTGGGCACCGCGGCAATGCGCTTCTTGGCTCCCTTGCCCTGCACCTGCATGGCCCAACGCCCGCCCACGGGCCGCAAGTCCGACAGTCTCGCCGACACCAGCTCGCTCGCGCGCAGCCCCGTGGCCTCGGTAAAACGCAGCAAAAACAGCATGCGTTCGCGCGAAGGTGAGCTTGGTTGTGATTCGATCCAGCCCACCAGCGCCGCCCAAACCGCGGGTTCGAAGGCCCGCGTGTCCAGCGCATGCTGCGCCGCGTCGTCGCCCGTGCGCCGGTTCACCAGTTCCCAGGGGTTGTGGATAAGGTAGCCGCCCTTGACCAGCCAGGCGAAGAGGCTGGCCACGATGACGACCGCCTGCCGCCGGCTGGCCAGCGTGAGCTGCCCCGCGAAAGGCGCCCAGCCCGGCTCCATGGGGGCGGCGCGCCGCCGCGAGATCCATCGGTCGGGCACATGCTCCAGAAACGTCATGTAGGCCAGGCAGTCCTGCGCCGTGAGCGCCGAGAACGATTTGTTGATCTCCACGGCCGCCCACAGCCGCAGCCGCAGCGCCTCGCGCCGGTAGGTCAGCGCCGTGGCCTGGCTGCCGGCACGCGCCGCCACCCACTGCTCCACGGCCTCGGCATCGCTGCCGGCGGTGATGGCCACGCCGGCAAAGGCGGCACGGTTGGGCCCGGAAGGGGGTTGCAGCGCGAGGTCGAAGTGCGGGCGCTGGTCCACTCCCGCTGCCAAGGCGCGGCCCGCCGCCGAAGGCGTGGCCCACGCATCCGCCACGGGCGCCAGCGCCGTGCCCGCGCCGGGCAGCAGTTGGCGCAGGTAGCTCTCTATGCGGCGAGCCTTGGTTTCGCCGATGGCGGGGACGGCGCGCCACCAGCGCCCGCCGCGCGCCACAGCCTGCCGCAGGTCCTGCAGCAGCAAAAAACCGTTGGCTTGCAGCCGCTGCGCCAGGCGAGGGTCGAACCACAGCGCGATGGCGTCCGTGGGCTGCGGCGCCTCCGAGGCGACCTGCTCCAGCGCGCGCAGCGCCTCGATCTGCCGCTGGCGCAGCCGCTGGTTGCGCGCTGCACGCCGCTCGGCCGGAAAAGCCTGGCGGTAAAGCTCCTGCAACTCGGCCTCGCTCCAATCCTCCAGCCCGTTGGCGGCGGCCCAATCGGCCAGGGCAGGGTGCTCATCACCCTCCATGCCGCGTATGACCAGCCCAACCAGCCGCCAGCGCGCATCCCCCGCGCGCCGCGCCATGGAGCGCAGCCGCTGCACCACGGCCCTGTGCGCGGCCATCGCCGCATTGCCATGCTCTATGCCCAGGTAGCGCTGCGCCGAGGCCTGTACGGACAGCCCGTCCGCCACCGCCCGCAGGTGCGCGAAGTGATGCGGCCCCATGCGGCGCAGGCAAGTGCTTGTGGCGTCGGACTTCGTGGGCATGGCGGCAGGCGGGGACAGTAATCGGCGATAAAAATCATACCTTCGATTACTGCCGTTATAGGAGATGCAAAAAGCCGCCTCGCGGCGGCTTGGTGGCGTATCGGCGGGTTGGAGAAAGGCCGCTGCCGGCGATTCAGGCGTTCAAAGCTGTTCCTTGAGCAGGTGACAGGCGCGGTCCAGCAGCCGGTGGCCGCAGCTGCGGCGCTGCCAGGTGGCCAGGTCCAGCTCGTCGCACTCGCGCATGTCGGACTCGAAGATCTCTTCCAGCCGCTGCGCCAGGCCCTGGTCCAGCAGGCCCAGCGTGATCTCGTCGTTGATTTCGAAGCTGCGGTCGTCGAAGTTGCTGGAACCAATGGCGCACCAGGCGCCGTCCATGGTCAGCACCTTCTGGTGCAGCAGCGTGTGCGGAAACTCGAAGATCCGCACGCCCGCGCGCAGCAGGCGCTCGAAGTTGTGGTGAGCCGCATGCTGGACGATGGGCATGTCCGAGGCGTCGGCGGAAGGGACCATCACGCGCACGTCCACGCCGCGCTCCACCGCGGCGGCCAGCGCCTTGATGGCCTTGTCCTGCGGCAGGAAGTACGGGTTCTGAATCCACAGCCGCCGACGCGCCATGCACAGGATCAGGTGGTGCAGGATCTTCACCGCCGGCGCCGCCCGCTCCGGCTTGGCGCGGGCCACGTGCATCGTGATGTCGCCCGCGCGCTGCAGCGGGGGGAACACGTCCTCGCCCACGAACAGCTCGCCGCACTCGGCCACCCAGTTCTCGCTGAAGGCCGACTGCACCGCGTGCACGCCGGGGCCGCGCAGCCGCAGGCCGATGTCGTGAAAGGGCGGCTTTTCCTTCATGCCCTCGTACAGCCAGTGGTCCACGATGCAGTGGCCGCCCACCAGCGCCACGCGCCCGTCGGCGATGCAGGCCTTGCGGTGGTCGCGCCGGTTGAGCACGCCCAGGTTGTGCAGGCGCGGTGCGTGGTAGCGGACGATGCGGCAGCCGGACTCCTGCATGAGCCGGCTGGCCGCCTCGCCCATGTCGTTGCAGCCGCGCGCATCCAGCAGCACGCGCACCTGCACGCCGGCGCGGGCGCGGGCGGCCAGCGCCGCGGCCAGCCGCGCCCCCAGGCGGCCTTCCTTCCAAAGAAACGTCTCGAAGTGCAGCGACTGTCGCGCCGCCGCAATCTCCTCGAACAGCGCTTCGAAGAAGGCGCCGTTTTCCAGCAGCTCCACGGCGTTGCCCGGCATGAGCGTGGAGTGCGTGAGGCCGCTGACCGAGGGCAGCATCTCGTGCAGCGGCTGGTCGCAGGCCAGCGTCAGCTCCGGGTCCCGGTGCCGCTTGATGGACCAGATGGCAATCCCCAGCAGCACCACCAGCACCAGCAGCGCCAGTGCCATTGTCAAAAGCGTGTCGGGTTCCAGCATGTGCGCGATTTGGGCACGCGTACCGTGCGCTGGCGATACCGCGCCGCAGCGGGGGGCGGTTGCCCCCCACGGACGTCAGTCCAGGTGGACCGGACGATCGCTGCGGGCGGCCGGCAGAGGCCGAGCCGGGAGCTCCACCGGGTGGACCCGGGGGAGCGGGAACGTCGGTTGCACCCAAGGCGGCAGGAGCCGGCATTTGCCGGGTTCCATCGCAAAGGAGGTTGACGATGAAAAACGCATGGACGGCCCTGGGGGCCCTGGCCGCGGGCGCGGCTGCGATGTACCTGACCGACCCCGAGCAGGGCGCCCGTCGGCGCGCGGACCTGCGCCAACGCTTTGCTACGGCCACCGACGACGCGCTGGACAACCTGCAAAGCGCGGGCGACCAGGCCACGGACCGCCTGCAAGGTGCCGCGCAGGACGGCCGCGGCCTGCTGCGCGACATCCTGACGCGTGTGCAGGACCTGGCCGAGCAGGGCCGGCTCAACAGCCGCCAGGCGCTCAACCGCGTGGACGACATCGCCCGCGACGCGCGCAACGAGTCCTCGAACCGCTGGCATGAGGGCTACGTGCCGGAGTCGCGCCGCTCCGGTGGCGGCGGCGGGCTGCTGCTGGCCGTCAGCGGCATCGTGGTGGGCGCGGCCGCGATTTACCTGCTCAAGACGGAGTCCGGCCGCCAGCGCCTGGCCGGCGTGCGCGAGCAGGCCAGGCAGCTCAAGGACCAGCTCGGCCAGCAACTGACCGAGCGCAAGGAGCAGATCAGCCAGCAACTGAGCCAGCGCAAGGAGCAACTGGCCCAGCGTTTCGGCAAGCACGAGGATTCGGCCACGGCGGGCAGCGAAGCGGACGATGCGGCCTACTCGGCGCCCGCATCCCGTGAGTCCACCACCACGCCGGCACTGGCCAACGGCAACCGGCCGGCCACGGGCTCGTCGTCGGAGCTGCAGGGCGGCGGCGGGTGGCACTGAGCTGACGGCGCACGGCCGCGCGCCTGAGGCGGGCGGCCGTGCGTGGGGATATGGCGAATTAGGGGGCGCGGCGCGTCAGCCTCGGGCTGGCGTGCGCACCCCCTTCTTGTGCCGTACGGCACCTCCCTTTGACGGTTTTGCCTCCTGCCGCTTTGGCGCCTACCTTGCCGTCATTTCCCGCACCCAATCCAGCACCCTGGGCCAAATTTCCCGGTGCGCGCTCTGGCCGATGAGCGCGCCTATGTGCTGCAGCGACACGCCCACGTCGCCCCCGTAATGCAGCACCAGGGGCTGCGGGCTGGCCGTGGCCTGCACGAAGCCCGTCACCGACGCGGCCGGGACGACGCGGCTGCGCAGGTCGGCAATGGCGGCCAGGGGCACGCGCACGTCGCGCGGCGACACTGCCTGTCCGCCCACCACCAGCGTGCCCTTCATGAATTGGTCCTCGCGGTACAGCGCGTCGCTGACCTGCGCCACCAGCGGGCCGGGCAGCGGCAGCTCCTGCAGCGTCCAGCGCAGGGCCAGCAGGTGGCGCCGCCAGGCCTGCGGTCCGCTCAGGGCGGCGGCCCAGGCGTCCTGGCGCGATTCGGTGATGAATTCGTCCGGCGAGGCCAGGCTGGCGCCCAAGCTCACCAGGCTGCCCGGCACGTGCGTGAAGCCCTGGGCATAGCCCGGCGGCAGCGAATGCACCAGGGGCCCAAGCGCCCCGGTGGCCTCCCCGAAGCACAGCGGCGACTCCACCAGCACCAGCGAGGCCGGCCCCTGCGGATGCCGCGCCGCATACAGCGCCGACAAGGTGCCGCCCAGGGAGTGGCCCAGCAGGTGCGGGCGCCCTCCGGTGGCGGCGGCGACGCGCTGGGCCATGCGGGCGACGGCGTCCACGTGCTCGTCCAGGCCCCAGTGCGCGGGCGCGGACGTCCACTGCAGCAGGTGCACGGCGCAACCCCGCGCCAGCGCCGCGCGCACGACGCTGCACTGCGGCGCCAGGTCCCAGATCCAGTGCGCCTTGATGGGCGCGGGAACGATCAGCAAGGCCGGTCCTTCGCCGCCGCCGTCGTAGCGCAGCAGCTTCAAGCCCGGCTCTTCGTGCAGCACGCGGCTGGGCGCGGGCTGCGGCCCCAGCCCCAGGCGGTCCATGTGGGCGCCGGCGGCCAGGCGCAGCGCGTCCAGCCGTTTGAACAGGCTGCCCAGCTCAGCGTAGGCAAGCGGTGCGGCAAGAGAGCCGGTGAGAGGCGCGGCAAGGGCGTTGGGCAAGGCAGTCATGGCGAGGATGGTGGCGACAGCGGGCAGTGAATGGGGTCGCTGCCGCGGGGCAAGCCCCGTTCCGCGGCCTTGGGGCCGCTGGCCGGGCGGGCAGCCGGCGGCCCGGGGCGGTGCGCTCGCACGTTCCGGGGGGGACAACGCAGGGGCGGGCCTGCGGATTGCAAGAGCTGTGCATATGAGCAGTACCCAAAAACACAAACCCATTGCCCGCGTTCCTGAGCTTTCCTTTGGGGAGATCGAGTGGCCTGAGCGCGCCGAGCTGCGCCAGCGGCTGCGCGGCCTGCAGCGCCACCCGCTGCCGCAGGACCCGGATGCCGTTCCCCTGCGCATAGGCGTCGAGGACGCCTATGGCGACCTGGCCCACGTCATAGAAACCACGCGGCTGAGCGAGGCCGTGCGCGTGTTTGAAACCTTGTCCGACCTGGGACTGGTGCCCGGCCACGGCCGCTGCCGCGCCAGCGACGGGCGCACGCTGATGCGCACCTACCGCCCACCCACGGCCGTGGCGCAGCGCGGCTGAACCTTGCGCGCGGCAAGCCGGCCAAGGCTGGGGACATCCCAACCCGTGCCCGGCAGGCGCCGCCCAAAGCGCCGCGAGGCTGCCCCGTGACCAGTGGCGGCGCGGCAGCGCCAACAATGGCCGCATGACGCCGGACTGCCTCCCCCCGCTGCTGCTTGAAGCCCTGCGCGCCGCGCCGCGCCCCTACCGCATGCCGCCGCTGCCGGCCGACGTGCGGGCGGCGCGGGAGGCCGGCGTGGACGCGGCGCTGGCCTTCGCGCTGGAGCAGGCGTGCATGGCGGCCGACGCCGGCCGCGCCGCGCCGCAGGCCGTGCGCGAGCTCTTCCTGTGGGCGCTGGCCGAGGTGATACGCACGGCGCTGCGCGCCGAGGGTGGCGATCCGGCTTTCCAGGCTCAGGCCCTGCGCGCCCGCACGCCGGACGTCGAAACCTATGCCGCGCTGCAGGCGCAGGCCAAGGCGGACACGCGCGCCGTGCGCGCCGCCGTGTCGGCCATCGCCCACCCGGCCCGCCTGGAGCGGCTGCCGCCTTCGGCCGCGCGCGAGGCGTTAAGGCCGCTGTACGGCCTGGTCCAGGCCGGCGACTGGGCGGCGCTGGCCCACGCCGCCCAGTCGCTGGCGCAACATCCGCCGGCCTGGCCGGACGCACCGGACGCACGTGATGCGCCTGACCTTGCCGCCGCTTTGCCTGCCTTGGCGGCGCTGCCCGCCTTGCAGCGCCTGCGCCAGGGCGTCGCGCTGCTGGCGCTGGACAGCGTGCAGCGCTACCGCGCGCTGTGTGGCCAGCGCGGCCCGCAGGCCGGCAGCCAGGCCGCCGCGGCCACGGGCCGCGCCGCGGCGCGCTTGGGCGCGGCGGCCGAAGACGCCACCGTGCAGGCTTTCGGCGAGGTGGCCACGCTGCTCAACCGCCAGCCGGGGGAGGCCGGCGCCTACAGCGTCGCCCAGGGCCTGCATACGCCGGGGAGCCTGGCGGGCGACGTGCAGGGCGCCAAGGACGAATGGGATGTGGCGCTGCTGCGCGCCGCGCCAGGCGCCGATGCGCTGGACGTGGTGCTGCTGGCCGAAGTCAAGGCCTGCGCCGCCGCTGCCACCACCGACTTGCCGCGGCTGCGGCGCGGCCTGCGGCGTCTGGCGCTGGCGGCCGAGGACCAGCGCCATGCCTTTGCCGGCGCTGCCGGCGAGGTGTGGCTCAGCGGCCGCTCCCTGCGGCAGTTGCAGCCGCCGCCGGCCGGCCTGCCGCCGCGCGCCCTTTATTGCTGCACGGCGCCGGCCGAGGCGGCGCCGCGCTGGCTGGACGCGGCCGCCAAGGCCGTGCTGCTGGCCGAGCCCGCCAGCCTGGGCTTTGCCGCGGCGCTGTCCAGCGGCGCCCAAGCGCACGAGCAGGCGCTGGCGCCGGCCTGGGAGGCGCTTTTCACGGTGCCGCGGCTGCGTACGGCGTTGGCGCAGTACGGGCTGGCCCGGGACGCGCGCGAGGCCATGCTGCATCCGCGTGACCTGTTGGCCGCCTTGGCCGAGCGGGCTTGAGCGGGCCGGGCGCCCACCGCACTTTTTTGGGCCGGGCCCTTAAGTGTTTCGTCATTGTGTCGATGAGGGGCCGCTGCCCGCCTCCAGCCGGGGCGGGCTTGGACAACGAAAACGGAATTCGTCGGATTGCGCATGTCCCGAGGGTTGGTTCGAAACGCGCTGCTGGGCGCCTTGCTGGCGGTGGCCGCGCTGGGGGCGCGGGCCGACGTCTCGGAGGCGCGCTACACCTCGTTCGACGGCGAGGGGCATGCGCCCATCGCGGTGTCGGAGGTTCGCATCCTGGACAAGGAAGACCCGGCCGAGATGGAGCCCGTGGGCCTGATAGAGGCGCAGGGCCACAACGACTCGGACGTCGATGTGCTGGAGCAGGTCAATGGCCTGCGCCTGCCCGGGCCGCTGGCCATCTTCAATTCGAATGCGGTCCCGTCGGTCCAGGGTGCCGACGATGCCGGCCTGGCCCTGCACGCACTCAAGTCCGTAGCGGCCCGCCACGGCGTGCAGGCGCTGCTCATCATCGAATCCGAGCGCGCGCAGATCCGCAGGGACGTGGTCGGCCACCGCCTCGTGGCCAAGGCTTTCCGGCGCAAGGCGCGGCGCGACAAGTTGTCCTGAGCCGCGAGCGCCTGCGCCGCGGGACGGTTCCGTCCGAAGCCTCCGTTTTCCCACGGTTGCCTCCGCACCGTGCATTCCTGCCGCTTCAAGACGCTCTTTGAAGCCAGGCAGTGAGCCTGTCACGCATTTTGCTTACGCCATGTTGCGTGTCATCAAAGCGACAAAAGAACTCACGTGCTTGTGTTGGCCCTCGCAAGGTCTGCCTTCACGCACAGGTGATGTTTCTTTTGTCAGCGTGCCGTCAGATATATCTTCTTGATCAGTCGTGAATTTCTGGCGACATTGATGACTATTTTGCGCCGATATATGGTTTTCACTGACTAAGAGGTATTTGCCGATGATGATTAGGCAAAACAAAATCACCGCTTCAG
Source organism: Azohydromonas lata (assembly GCF_034427735.1). Lineage (NCBI taxonomy): Bacteria > Pseudomonadati > Pseudomonadota > Betaproteobacteria > Burkholderiales > Sphaerotilaceae > Azohydromonas > Azohydromonas lata. Next base: position 13,093 of record NZ_JAXOJX010000013.1, on the reverse strand, counting down.
ATGACGCGGGTGTAATTTTTGATCCAATTTCAATTCGAATTCAAGAATTTTTTGATAACTCTCAACCTGGCGTTTTCGCTGGTCAGGGAAGGGACGAGTAAATTCTCCTGCCCGTGAAGATCGAGAGTTGAATTACTCCGATTCTGTGCGCAACCCTGCCGCCTTTTTATTCCTGATCGGTAAATTGTCGGCCGATTGGGAAGCGCAGCCAGGTTAATTGTGATGCACGGGGATTGAAGTGGAATTTTCTTGTATCGATGGCGGAGCCCCCATCTTTCTTCGCCTGCCGAAAATTTAAAGCGTTGCCTGCATAGGATTGCCATGAGAACCAACCTTTCCGTGACCGGCCGTGAATACCCGCTGCCTGCCGATGTGACGCTGATGTCCACGACCGACGTGGAAAGCCGTATCAGCTACGCCAATGCCGCCTTCATACAGGCTGCCGGGTTCGACCATGACGAGCTGATGGGCCAGCCGCACAACTTGGTGCGCCACCCCGACATGCCCGGCGCGGCCTTTGCCGACATGTGGGACACGCTCAAGGCCGGGTTGTCCTGGACGGCGCCGGTCAAGAACCGGCGCAAGAACGGCGACCACTACTGGGTGCTGGCCAACGCCACGCCCATGCGCCGCAACGGGCGCGTGGTGGGCTACATGTCGGTGCGCACGCCGGCCACGCCGGAGCAGGTGCGCGCGGCCGAGACCTTGTATGCCGACCTGCGCGAGGACCGCGCCAACGGGCGCCGCGTGCACCGCGGGCTGGTGGTGCGCACGGGCTGGCGCAAGCCGCTGTCGCTGTTCCAGCTCATGTCGCTGCGCGTGCGCGTGGCCCTTGGGCTGGGCGCCACCGGCGCCGTGGCCGCGGTGCCGGCGCTGCTGGCGGCCTCCACGCCGCTGCAATGGGCGGGCGTGGTGGGTGCGTGGCTCGTGGCGGTGCTGTTGGGCAGCCTGTTCCTCGGCCAGCAGATCGTGTCGCCGGTGCAGCGCATTCTGGATCACGCCAACCGCGTGGCCAGCGGCGAGGCCGGACCGGGGCTGGCGTTCAACCGGATCGACGAGATCGGCCTGCTCATGCGCGCGGTCAACCAGGCCGGGCTGAACCTGCGCGCGCTGGTGGACGACGTGGCCGAGCAGACCCACGGCGTGGCCTCGGCCAGCCGCCAGATCGCCTCCGGCAGCATCGACCTCAGCGGCCGCACGGAGCAGACCGCGGCCAGCCTGCAGGAGACGGCCGCTTCCATGCACCAGATCACGCAGACCGTGCAGCAGAACTCGGCCACGTCCGACCAGGCGCGCACCCTGGCCGAGCAGGCCTCCGAGGCGGCCTCCAAGGGTGGTGCGGTCATGCACGAGGTGCGTGCGCAGATGGGCGACATCCAGTCGCACAGCGCGCGCATTGCCGACATCAGCGGCGTGATCGACGGCATCGCCTTCCAGACCAACATCCTCGCGCTCAACGCCGCGGTGGAAGCCGCCCGCGCGGGCGAGGCCGGGCGCGGCTTTGCCGTGGTGGCCTCCGAGGTGCGCGCCCTGGCGCAGCGCTCGGCCACGGCCGCACGCGAGATCAAGTCGCTCATAGAGGAATCCGTGCAGCGCGTGGACGCGGGCAACAAGCACGTGGCGCAGGCCGGCGAGACCATCCAGCACATCATCGACCAGGTGCGCCACGTCACCTCGCTGGTGTCGGAGATCTCGCAAGCCTCGCAGCAGCAGGGCGAGGGCGTGGCGCAGGTGCACATGGCCATCGCCGAGCTGGACGACACCACCCAGCGCAATGCCGCACTGGTGGAGGAGAGCGCAGCCGCCGCGAAATCGCTGGACCGCCGCGCGCAGCGCCTGGCCGACGCCATCAGCGTCTACCGCGCCGCGAGCTGACGGGACGCCGCACCGCGCGCGCCGCCGCCATGGCGCGTGGCGGCAGGCGTGCGTGAAGCGTCGCGTATGCTGCGCCGCCTTTCGTAGAACAGCCTGCCGCGCCTGCCGTACCGATGATCCTCAACCACGTCTGGGTCGCCTTCATCCTCCTGGGCTTCGGCGCGGCGCTGGTGCAGCTGGCGCTGGGCGACGTGGGCGTGTTCGGCCGCGTCATGGCTGGCATCTTCGACACGGCCAAGACGGGCTTCGACATCTCGCTGGGCCTGGTGGGGGTGATGAGCTTGTGGCTGGGCGTGATGCGCATAGGCGAGCAGGCCGGGGTGATCCAGCTCTTCGCCCGCGCCCTGGCCCCCTTCTTCGACCGCCTCTTCCCCGGCGTGCCCCGCGGCCACCCGGCCGCCGGCAGCATGGTCATGAACTTCAGCGCCAACATGCTTGGGCTGGACAACGCGGCCACGCCGCTGGGCCTGAAGGCCATGCGCGAGCTGCAGGCGCTCAACCCGCGCAAGGACACGGCCAGCGACGCCATGGTGACCTTCCTGGTGCTCAACACCGCCGGCATCACGCTCATCCCCACGTCGGTCATCGCGCTGCGCCAGGCCATCGCCGTCGAGCAGGGTTTTACGGGCTTCAACGGCGCGGACATCTTCCTGCCCACGCTGCTGGCCACCTTCATCTCCTTCACGGCGGGGCTGGTGGCGGTGGCGGCTTGGCAGCGCATCAATTTGCTGTGCGCGCCGGTGCTGCTGTTCTTCGCCGGCTTCATGGGGCTCACGGGCGCGCTGTACGCGTGGCTGAGCACCTATCCGCCCGCGCGCATGGCGGAGCTGGTGGGACTCTTGGGCAGCGGGGCGGTGGTGTCGGTGATCGCCCTGTTCGTGGCCGCGGGGGCCTGGCGGCGCATCAACGTCTACGAGTGCTTCGTCGAGGGCGCGCGCGAGGGGTTTGACGTGGCGGTGCGCATCATTCCCTACCTCATCGCCATGCTGGTGGCCATCTCCATCTTCCGCACCACGGGCGGCATGGACGCGCTGATCCGGCTCATCGCCGCCGCCGTGGCCGCACTGGGGCTGGACACCCGTTTTGTTCCGGCGCTGCCCGTGGGCCTGATGAAGACGCTCTCCGGCAGCGGCGCGCGCGGGCTGATGGTGGACGTGCTCAAGACCTACGGCGTGAACTCCTTCGAGGGCCGGCTGGCGTCCATCATCCAGGGCTCGACCGAGACCACCTTCTATGTGCTGGCCGTGTACTTCGGCAGCGTGGACATCAGGAAGACGCGCCACGCGCTGGCCTGCGGGCTGATCGCGGACGCGGTGGGGCTGGTGGGCGCCGTCGCCGTGGGCTACGCCTTCTACCGCTGAAGCTGCGCCGGGCCGCGGCGCAGGGCGCTGCCGCCGCCAGTTACAGTGACCGCAGGCCGCCAGGCCGCTGCCGTCCAACCAGAAGGAACCCCCGGATGCTCCCCGCCGCCACCGTCCAGTCCCTCATGCGCGCCGACCATGGCGACCCCTTTGCCGTGCTGGGCCTGCAGGGGCCGGATGAGGACGGCGCCTGGTGGTTGCGCGCGCTCCTGCCCGGCGCGCAGCGCGTGTGGGCCGTGGCCGCAGAGGACGGGCGGGCGCTGGCCGAGCTGCAGCGCATTCCCGGCAGTGAGCTGTTCGAGGGCACGGTGGTGGGGCCGACGGAGCGCTTTGCCTACCGCTGGCGCGTGGACTGGGGCTCGGCGCAGTCCGAGCTGGACGACCCCTACCGCTTCGCGCCGCTGTTGGGCGAGCTGGACCTGTGGCTGCTGGCCGAGGGCACGCACCAGCGGCCCTTCCAGGCGCTGGGCGCGCATCCCGTGGTGGTGGATGGCGTGCAGGGCGTGCGCTTTGCCGTGTGGGCGCCCAACGCGCGCCGCGTGTCGGTGGTGGGCGAGTTCAACCACTGGGACGGCCGCCGCCACCCCATGCGGCTGCGCCGCGAGTGCGGCGTGTGGGAGCTCTTCATCCCGGCCGTGGCCGAGGGCGCGCTCTACAAGTTCGAGCTGCTGGATGCGCAAGGCGCGGTCGTGCTGCGCGCCGACCCCTACGCCTTCGCCGCCGAGCTGCGCCCGGGCACGGCCTCGCGCGTGGCCGCGCCGCCGCCGGCCGCGCCCGTCTCACCCGCGCGCGCCGCGGCCAATGCCTTCGACGCGCCCATGAGCATCTACGAGGTGCACCTGGGCTCTTGGCGCCGCGCCGACGGCGGGCGCTGGCTCACCTACCGCGAGCTGGCCCGCGAGCTCGTTCCCTACGCCGCCGGACTGGGGTTCACGCACCTGGAGCTGCTGCCGGTGCACGAGCACCCCTTCGACGGCTCCTGGGGCTACCAGCCCACGGGGCTGTACGCGCCCACCTCGCGCTTCGGCTCGCCGCAGGACTTCAAGTTCTTCGTGGACGCCGCGCACGAGGCGGGGCTGGGCGTGATCCTGGACTGGGTGCCGGGCCACTTCCCCACCGACGCCTTTGCGCTGGCGCGCTTCGACGGCACGCACCTCTTCGAGCACGCCGACCCGCGCGAGGGCTTCCATCCCGACTGGAACACGCTCATCTACAACTTCGGCCGCGCCGAGGTCAGCAATTTCCTGATCGGCAACGCCCTGTACTGGCTGGAGCGCTTCGGCGTGGACGGGCTGCGCGTGGACGCCGTGGCCTCCATGCTCTACCGCGACTACAGCCGTGCCCAAGGGGAGTGGCTGCCCAACCGCCACGGCGGGCGCGAGAACCTGGAAGCCGTGGAGTTCCTGCGCCGCATGAACCACGTGGTGGGCACCGAGCGGCCGGGCGCCGTGACCATCGCCGAGGAGTCCACCGCCTGGCCGGGCGTGAGCCGCCCGCCGGGCGGCGACGCCCTGCACGGCCTGGGCTTTCACTACAAGTGGAACATGGGCTGGATGCACGACACCCTGAGCTACCTCGGCCGCGAGAGCGTGCACAGGCCCTGGCACCACGACCAGTTGCGCTTCGGCTTCATGTACGCGTGGAACGAGAATTTCATATTGCCGCTCTCGCACGACGAAGTGGTGCACGGCAAGCGCTCCCTGCTGGGCCGCATGCCGGGCGACGACTGGCAGCGATTCGCCAACCTGCGCGCGGGCTACGGCTGGATGTGGGCGCACCCGGGCAAGAAGCTGCTGTTCATGGGCGGCGAGATCGCCCAGGAGCGCGAGTGGAATTTCGAAGGCAGCCTGGACTGGCACCTGCTGGAGCACGGCCCCAATGCCGCGCGCCACGCCGGCGTGCAGCGCCTGGTGCGCGACCTCAACGCCGTGGTCCGCCACTTCGGCGCACTGCACCGGCGTGACGTGGACCCCTGCGGCTTCGAGTGGATTCGCCACCACGACAAGGAGCACGCCGTCTTCGCCTTCCAGCGCCGGGACGACCAGGGCGGCGTGGTGGTGGCGGTGGCCAACTTCACGCCCGTGGTCCGCCACGGCTGGCGCCTGGGCGTGCCCTGTGCGGGCACCTGGCGCGAGGTCATCAACACCGACCTGGCCGTCTACGGCGGCAGCGGCGTGGCCAACGGCGAGCGCGTGGCCGAGGCCGTGCCCTGCGACGGGCTGCCGTTTTCCATCGCCATGGACATCGCGCCGCTGGCCACGCAACTGTGGGCGCCCGCGCCGTGAGCCCGCCCGCCTGCACCCCGCCCGCGCTGGGCGCGGGCCGGCCCTGGCCCTTGGGCGCCACGCCGACTGAAGGCGGCGTGAACTTCGCCGTGGTCGCGCCGGACGCGACGGGCGTCGAGCTGTGCCTGTTTGACGACCAAGGCTGCACCGAGCTGGTGCGGCTGGCGCTGCCCGCCAACACCCACGGCATCTGGCACGGATGCCTGCCCGGCGCCGGCGTGGGCCTGGTCTACGGGCTGCGGGTCCATGGGCCCTGGAGCCTGGCGCACGGCCACCGCTTCAACCCGGCCAAGGTGCTGCTGGACCCCTACGCGCGCGAAGTCGTCGGCCGCTACGACGGCAGCGACCTTTTTCTGGGGCACGACCCCGCGCATCCCCACCGGCCGGACGGGCGTGACAACGCCGCCGTGGCGCTCAAGGCGCGCGTGGTGGCCGAGCCGCCGCCCGTGGCCGACGGCGCGCACGTGCACGTGGCGCCGGCCGACGCCGTGCTTTACGAGCTGCACGTGCGCGGCGCCACCATGCGCCACCCCGGGGTGCCGGCCGAGCTGCGCGGCAGCTACCTGGGCGTGTCGCATCCGGCCTTCGTCGATCACCTGCGCCGCTTGGGCGTGACCACGCTGAGCCTCATGCCGCTGGCGCACCGCGCCGACGAGGCGCGGCTGCTCAAGCTTGGGCTGTCCAACTACTGGGGCTACAGCCCCATCGCCTGGTTCGCGCCGGAGGCGCGCTACGCCAGCGCGCGGGCCGGCGCGAGCGCACTGGCCGAGTGCCGCGAGATGGTCGATGCGCTGCACGCCGCGGGCTTCGAAGTGCTGGTGGACGTGGTGTTCAACCACAGCGCCGAGCTGGACGAGCACGGCCCAACGCTGAGCCTGCGCGGCATCGCCAATCGCCTCTACCACCACCTGCGGCCGGGCGACGCGGCGCATTACGAGAACTGGAGCGGCTGCGGCAACGTGCTCAACCTGGCCGAACCGTCGGTGCTGCGCCTGGTGATGGACGCGCTGCGATGGTGGGTGCGGCACATGGGGGTGGACGGCTTCCGCTTCGACCTCGCGCCCGCGTTGGGCCGCGACGCACAAGGCTTTTCACCGCACGCCGCGTTCTTCGCCGCCGTGGCGCAGGACCCGGTGCTCTCGCGCGTCAAGTTGATTGCAGAGCCCTGGGACATTGGGCCGGGCGGCTACCGGCTGGGCCAGTTCCCCGCGCCGTGGCAGGAGTGGAACGACCGCTTTCGCGACGGCGCGCGTGCCTGGTGGCTCACCAGCGGCGTGGCGCGCGGCGGCTTCGTGCACGCGCTGGCCGGCTCCAGCGAGGTGTTCCGCCACGGTGCGCGCGGGCCGCTGGCCGGCGTCAATTTCATGACGGCGCACGACGGGTTCAACCTGCGTGATCTGGTGAGTTACCGCCAGCGCCACAACTTGGCCAACGGCGAGCACAACCGCGACGGCCACGCGCACAACCTCAGCACCAATGCGGGCGTGGAAGGCGAGAGCGACGACCCCGCCGTGCTGGCGCTGCGGCTGCGGCTGCGCCGCGCGCTGCTGGCCACGCTGGCGCTGTCGCTGGGCACGCCCATGCTGCTGGCCGGCGACGAGATCGGCCACAGCCAGCGCGGCAACAACAACGCCTACTGCCAGGACAATGACATCACCTGGCTGGACTGGGAACACGCCGAAGCCGGCCTGGCCGACTACGTGGCCCGCTGCCTGGCCCTGCGCCGCCGCCACGCGCGGCTGCGGCAGGACCGCTGGCTCAGCGACACCGAAGTGTGCTGGCTGCACCCGGACGGCGACGCGCTCTCGCCGCAGGACTGGGAGCGCGTGGACAAGCGCGCCTTTGCCGCATGGCTGCCGGACGGCGGCGCGGGCTGCGAGCTGCTGCTGCTGTTCAACCCCGACACCACGCCGCACCGCTTCACCTTGCCGGCCGCCGAGGGCGGGCCCTGGCGCCTGGTGCTGCGCAGCGACGTGGACCTGATCGCCTCCGTGCTGGGCGAAGACTGCGTGCTGCCCGCGCACTGCCTGTGGGTGGCCGAGCGCGGCGGTGCTCACACCTTGTTGGCTTGACGCAATAGGGCCTGCCGGGGCACGCCCCACAATGGCGCATACTGGGCTGACGGACCGGCTGGTGGCCTGCGCAACGACGGCACGAAGCTTGCGAACCATCGGCCAGGGACAGGTCCAGTCCCCTGCCGCCTCGGCGGTAACTCCATTACAACTGGACATCAGCAGTATGAGGACCGAGGTGACAAGTTCCATGGACCGGCCGCTGCATTCGGCCCAACTGGTGCGCAAGACGATTGCGCTGGTGCTCGCGGGCGGACGAGGCTCGCGGCTCAAGCAGCTCACCGACCGCCGCGCCAAGCCCGCGGTCTATTTCGGGGGCAAGTTCCGCATCATCGACTTTGCGCTGTCCAACTGCATCAACTCCGGCATACGGCGCATCGGCGTGATCACGCAGTACAAGTCGCACTCGCTGCTGCGCCACCTGCAGCGCGGCTGGAGTTTCTTGCGCGGCGAGATGAACGAGATGCTGGACCTCATGCCCGCGCAGCAGCGCGTCAACGAGGAGTACTGGTACCGCGGCACGGCCGACGCGGTCTATCAGAACCTGGACATCATCATCTCGGGCAAGCCCGAGTACATCGTGGTGCTGGCAGGGGACCACATCTACAAGATGGACTACTCCATCATGCTGCGCGATCACGTCGCCAGCGGCGCGGGCTGCACCGTGGGCTGCATAGAAGTGCCCAAGGAAGAGGCCAGCGCCTTCGGCGTGATGGCGGTGGATGGCGAGCGGCGCATCACCAGCTTCGTCGAAAAGCCCCAGGACCCGCCCACCATGCCCGGCAGCGAGACCACCTCGCTGGCCAGCATGGGCATCTACATCTTCAACGCCGACTACCTGTACCGGCTGCTGGAGGAGGAGATGGCCAGGCCCGAGTCCAGCCTGGACTTCGGCAAGGACATCATCCCGCGCACCGTGGCCGAGGGCCGCGCGCTGGCGCACCCCTTCTCCATGAGTTGTGTTCGCAACCGCGGCAGCGGCGAGCCCTACTGGCGCGACGTGGGCACGATCGACGCCTTCTTCGACGCCAACCTTGACTTGTCCCGCATCTCGCCGGAGCTCGACATCTACGACGAGGACTGGCCCATCTCGACCTACCAGCGCCAGTTGCCGCCGGCCAAGTTCATCCCCGACAACGACGGGCACCACGGCCTGACCGTCAACACCATGGTCTCCGGCGGCTGCATCATCAGCGGCTCGCACCTGAGCAACTCGGTGCTGTTCTCCAACGTGCGCATCCACTCCTTCTGCCACGTCGACGAGGCGGTGATTCTCCCTGGCGTGACGGTGGAGCGTGGTTGCGTGCTCAAGCGGGTGGTGATCGACCGCGGCTGCGTCATCCCAGCCGGCATGGTGATTGGCGAGGACGCGGCGCTGGACGCCGAGCGCTTCGAGCGCAGCGAGGGCGGCGTGGTGCTGGTCACGCGCGAGATGTTGGCGCGGCTGTGATGCGGGTACTGCAAGTCAGCGCCGAGATCTTTCCCCTGCTCAAGACCGGCGGGCTGGCGGACGTCGCCGGCGCGCTGCCCGGCGCCCTGGCGCGTGCCGGTGCCGAGGTCCGCGTGCTGCTGCCGGGCTTCCCGGCACTGCTGCAGGGTTTAAGCAACGCCGCCACCGTGGCGGAGTTCCACGCGCCCTGGGGCGAGCCGGCGCGGTTGCTGTTCGGACAGTTGCCAGCGCTGGACGGGCTGCCGGCCTACGTGGTGGACGCTCCCGCGCTCTACGACCGCCCCGGCAACCCCTACCAGCAGGACGACGGCTGGCCCTATGCCGACAACCACCGGCGCTTCGCGCTGCTGGGCTTTGCCGCGGCGCGGCTGGCCGAAGGGCTGGACGGCTGGTGGGCGCCGCAGGTCGTCCACAGCCATGACTGGCACGCCGCGCTGGCCAATGCCTACATCGCGCTGAGCCCGCACTGGCCGCCCGTGCGCACGGTCTATACCGTGCACAACCTGGCCTACCAGGGCTTGTGTGCGCCGCAGCATCTGGCGGAGTTGGGCTTGCCGCCTTCGGCCTTCGGGGTGGAGGGCGTGGAGTTCCACGGCCAGATCTCGTTCATGAAGGCGGGGCTGTTCTACGCGGACCACGTCACCACGGTGAGCCCAAGCTACGCGCGCGAGATTCAGACGCCGGAGCAGGGCTGCGGGCTGGAGGGCCTGCTGCGCTGGCGCGCCTCGCAGGGGCAGCTTTCCGGCATCCTCAACGGCGTGGACCGCGCCGTGTGGGACCCGGCCGCCGACCTCAACATTGCCCGCCGTTACGACGCGTCCAAGATGGCCGGCAAGGCGCATTGCCGCACCGCGCTGCAAAAGGAAATGGGCCTGGAGGTGCGGCCCGGCCCGGTGTTCGGCATGGTCAGCCGCCTGGCCGAGCAAAAGGGCTTGCCGCTGCTGGTGGCGCTGCTGCCGGAGCTGGTCAAGCGCGGCGGGCAGCTCGTCACGCTGGGGTCGGGCGACGCGGCCATCGAGGCCGCGTTGCGCGAGGCCGCGGCGGCACACCCGGAGGCCGTGGCCATACGCGTGGGCTACGACGAGGCGCTGGCGCACCGCATCTTCGCCGGCAGCGACGTCATCCTCGTGCCCTCGCTGTACGAGCCCTGCGGGCTCACGCAGCTCTACGGCCTGCGCTACGGCGCGCTGCCGCTGGTGCGGCGCGTGGGTGGCCTGGCCGACACGGTGGTGGACTGCTCGCTGGAGAACCTCGCCGAGTACAAAGCCACGGGCTTCGTGTTCGAGACCTTCGATGCCGGGGACATGCTGCGTGCACTTCGACGCGCGTTTGCGCTATTTGCGCGGCAAAGCGACTGGAAAACCGTACAGAAGAGGGCGATGGCGCAACACTTCGGGTGGGACGACGCGGCCGAGCAGTACCTGGCCCTGTACCGTGCGCTCGCCGCCTAGCTCTCCAACCTCAAGCCATACCAACGGATCAGCCGGGAGATCAGGCGATGAGCCTCGACGATTTCACCTACGACCACCCTGACCAGGACGTCGCGTTCTTCAAGCGCGCCATAGCCAACAAGCTGATCTACGCCGTGGGCAAGGACCCGGTGGCTGCGCGCAAGGAGGACTGGCTGCATGCCGTGGCCCTGGCCGTGCGCGACCAGCTCGTGGAGCGCTGGATGCGCACCACCCGCGCGCAATACCAGCAGGACGTCAAGCGCGCCTACTACCTCTCGGCCGAGTTCCTGGTGGGCCGCACCTTCACCAACGCCCTGTTGGCGCTGGAGGTCATGGCGCCCATCAAGCAGGCGCTGGCCGACTTCGAGGTGGACTTCGACAGCCTGGCCGACCTGGAGCCCGACGCCGCGCTGGGCAACGGGGGCTTGGGCCGGCTGGCGGCGTGCTTCCTGGACAGCATGGCCACGCTGGGCGTGCCGGGCTTCGGCTACGGCATCCGCTACGAATACGGCATGTTCCGCCAGACCATCGTCGACGGCCGCCAGGTGGAGGTGCCGGACTATTGGCTCTCGCACGGCAATCCCTGGGAGTTTCCGCGGCCCGAGGTGCGCTACCGCGTGTGCTTCGGCGGCCACGTGGAAGGGCAGGGCATGCAGCGCCGCTGGGTGCCCAGCGAGGACGTCGAGGCCATGGCCTACGACACCATCATCCCCGGCTACGGCACGCAGGCCACCAACACGCTGCGGCTGTGGCGCGCGCTGGCCACGGAGGAGATGAACCTCTCCGCCTTCAACCAGGGCAACTACTTCGCCGCCGTGGAGCGCAAGAACCACAGCGAGAACGTCTCGCGCGTGCTCTACCCGGACGACAGCACGCCCTCCGGCCGCGAGCTGCGCCTGCGCCAGGAGTACTTCTTCTGCAGCGCCAGCCTGCAGGACCTCGTGCACCGCTTCCTGCGCTCGCACAAGGATTTCAATCTGCTGCCCGACAAGGTCAGCATCCACCTGAACGACACCCACCCGGTGCTGGCCGTGCCGGAGCTCATGCGGCTGCTGGTGGACGAGCACGGCATTCCGTGGGCGGCGGCCTGGGACCTCACGCGGCGCATCTTCAGCTACACCAACCACACGCTGATGCACGAGGCGCTGGAGACCTGGCCGGTGGCCATGCTGGGCCGCGTGCTGCCGCGGCACCTGCAGATCATCTTCGACATCAACGCCGAGTTCCTCAAGCGCGTGACCGAGGCGCACGGGCACGACGTGGAGCTGCTGCGCCGGGTGTCGCTCATCGACGAATCCGGCGAGCGCCGCGTGCGCATGGCTTACGTTGCCGTGGTGGCCAGCCACAGCGTCAACGGCGTGTCGCAACTGCACTCCGACCTGATGCAGCAAAGCATCTTCGCGGACTTTGCCCGGTTGTGGCCGCAACGCTTCAACAACAAGACCAACGGCATCACGCCGCGGCGCTGGCTGGCGCAGGCCAACCCGCGCCTGGCCGCGCTGCTGGACGGCCGCCTGGGCCGCGGCTGGCGGCGCGAGCTGGACCAGCTCGGCGTGCTGCGCAAGATGGCCGAGCAGCCCGCCTTTGTCCAGGCCTTTGCGCTGGCCAAGCGCCACAACAAGGAGCGGCTGGCGCAGTGGATCGCCACGCACCTGCCGCAGTTGAAGCTGGAGCTGGACCCGGACGCGCTCTTCGACGTGCAGGTCAAGCGCATCCACGAGTACAAGCGCCAGTTGCTCAACCTCTTGGGCGTGATCACGCGCTACCACCGCATGGTGGACGAGCCGGAGCGCGACTGGGTGCCGCGCGTGGTGATCTTCGCGGGCAAGGCGGCCAGCGCCTACCACGTGGCCAAGCAGATCATCCACTTGGCCAACGACGTGGCGCGCATCATCAATGCCGACCCGCGCACGCGCGGCCGGCTCAAGGTGGTGTTCCTGCCCAACTACTCGGTGAGCCTGGCCGAGGTGATCATCCCCGCCGCCGATCTCTCCGAGCAGATCTCGACCGCCGGCACCGAGGCCTCCGGCACCGGCAACATGAAGTTCGCGCTCAACGGCGCGCTGACGATCGGCACGCTGGACGGCGCCAACATCGAGATCCAGCAGAACGTGGGCGAGGACAACATCTTCATTTTCGGCAACACCACGGCCGAGGTGCAGGCGCTGCGCGCGCGCGGCTACCACCCGCGCGAGTTCTACGAAGGCGATGCCGAGCTCAAGCGCGCGCTGGACGCGCTGCGCGACGGCGACTTCAGCCCCGAGGAGCCCGGCCGCTACCGCCAGCTCTTCGACACGCTGGTGAACTGGGGCGACCACTACATGCTGCTGGCCGACTACCGCAGCTACATGGACGCGCAGGACAAGGTGGACGCGCTCTACCGCGACCGCGATGCCTGGACGCGCAAGGCCATCCTCAACGTCGCCGGCATGGGGCCGTTCTCGTCGGACCGCACCATTGCCGAGTACGCGCGCGAGATCTGGAAGACGACGCCGGTGAGGTTGCCCATGGGCAAGGCCGGCGGCAAGGACGGTCAGGTGCCGGGTGGCACGCCCGGTGCGGCCGCAACCGGGACGGAGTCGGTGACGGCGGTGGAGAC
>NZ_JAXOJX010000012.1:0-120478 GCF_034427735.1 Azohydromonas lata | reverse complement strand
CGGAACAAGCGCTCAAAGCTCATGCCCTCTCGGATGTCGCGAACCTCGGGTGCGCTGCCCAGGTTGCGCTCGTACTTGTAGCTGACCGGCAAGTCGCCAGCCTGGCAGGCGTCGATGATGTGCATCCGATGCACTCTCACCTGATTGTTGGCGGCGTGCACCTCGCGGTCGAAGCGGCGCACCAGGAGCACCGGCCGTGGTGTGCGCAGCAGGCTCACCTGCGCCGCGGGCAGGCCCATCTTGTCCGCCAGGCACATGCAGAAGTGCTCGTTGACGGCCAAGTGCGGAGTGCGTTCCTGGCCGGTGTCGGGCTTGAGGATATGGGTCGAGGCCAGGCGTCTGCCGTCAACCAGAAACAAGCGTCCACCATCCGACAGCGGCCGGTCGATGTATACGAGCAGCTTGTCCTGCAAACCGGCTACAGACATCCGCACCTTGCCGTCCCAGGCCGTGAACGGCACGCTCTCGCGCTTGGCAATGCGTTCGTCCAACTCCTGCAACGGAATCTCACGGGGAGCAGGCTTGTCCACGGGCTCGACATCCACTGCATCGGCCGTGAAGCGCAAGGCTCCTGCGGTTTCTCCGCCGAGGGCGCGAATCAAGCCGAACACGTTGGATTTCGCGACGCCGTTGTACGCGACAGCGACATCCAACGCCCGCCCCTCCGGCAGCAGGTGCTCGATGAAGCGCCGCAGCGTGCTGGATGTATAGCCGGACTCTGGACGGATGAGTGGGAGCGCCGGCGACAGCGGAAACGTCTGCGGGTCCGCTGCCCAGGCTTCGTCGTACGTCAGCGACCACCGGTCATCCAGCGCGTCGTACGAGATGACCGCGATCTTCCGGCCCGCGGCCCAAAGGTACAGTTCGTGGCTCACAGCTGCTGCGGGTCGGCCGGCGAGCTGCTCTTGGCCGCCGTTTCTCGAACCCAAGGATGTTCCTTCGGCACCACGAGCAGCGTGAGACCCAGGCCGTCAAGCACGGCCAACGCTTTGTCGAGACGAACCGACCCTTGCCCGTTTTCGAGCCGGGACAGCAGGTCTACCGACACGCCGAGCAAACCGGCGGCGTCATCGATACGCAGCGCCTGGGCCTTGCGGCGGGCCCGCACAAGCGGGCCCAGTGAGGTAGGCGCTGTCAGCACCGCGGCAGAAGATGTGCTGTTGGTCATTTCGGAGTTCCAGAAAACGCAGGTTCTGGCAGACAGTAGGACTAATGATTTCTGATTTTCCGAAACTATCGCAAAAAATAGCACGCCAAACATAAAAATTTCGGAATTTCAGAAATCAATATGGTGAAGTCGTGGGCCAGGGGCGCCTTGGACGCGATCAGCGCCCGCTGGCTGGCATAGGCGCTGTCACCGTACACGCGCCGCTCCTGGCCGTGCAGCAGCCCGGGCAGCGGATGCTTGTCATGCACATTGGCTGCCGTCACCACCATGTGGTGCGCCAGTCCGCTGCGGCTGTCCACGCCGATGTGCAGCTTCATGCCAAAGAACCACTGGCCCTTGCGCGTTTGGTGCATATCGGGGTCGCGGACCTTGTCGGCATTCTGACCTTGATGTCCGGTGACCAGGGGCCAATGGTTACACCTTTTGATAGCTAGACGTACGGACAGTGCAGCATCTTCGCGGCTCTCAAAAGGTGTGACCCGTGAAGTGCTTGCACCACTGCACGGTCACAGCTTTTGATAGGGAGCGAGAACATGAGCCTCCATCAAGGTCACAACATTTGGGAGCCATGTACCTATGCGGCGGGAGAGAAATGTTCAGGTCACATCTTTTGATAGCGCCGCGTCTTCGCCACTTGGCATGCCCTGGCGACAGTGGCATTCAGTCAGCGCATCTCGCCAGCGAACAGGGTTCCCATACTGCCAAGGTCACAACTTTTGGGAGCAACAGGCGCTTACCCAGTCCTTCAAGGTCACATCATGAAGAAAAATTGTGACCAATGAGAGGCGCAACATGTGATGAGGTCACAGGTTTTGGGAAGCATGGCCGCCCGGAGAGCGCAGCCGCTGGTGGCAGGGCGCATCCGCATGGCCCGGGAGCATCGAGGTCATATGTGGATGCTCCAGTCCACGTGCGGCCCAACGCAGCGGCGCCGACCCGATATCTGCTTCTCATATCCAGATACCGTTCCTCTCAAAACTTGTGACCGATCGCTCATATCCACAGACCTGAAGAATCAAATGTTGTGACCCTCGTTATCAAAAGGTGTGACCATGAGCGACGTAAGTGGTTGACATGAATGGAGAAATTCAACTGTAAATGTATTAAAAACAAAAAAGGTTAATTAAAAGGAAAACAGGCTGCGCTGGAAGGCAAGTTGTTCAAACGTTTTGGGGAACGTCGTCTGACGGTTACACTAGCGTGTTGGTATGTGACCGCAGGAGGGACAACCTGGTGAGCAGCAGTGCCTCTGACCAATCCGCAACGGGTGCGGACACCTCGCTTGCCATCATGGAGGTGCGAGCCCCGCGCCCGGACCTGTTTCGCAAGACGGTCTACGTCGTTCACAGCCGGCCGCGAGAGCCGCTGACGCTGGTACAGCGCAAGCTGGCTAACGCTTGGCTGAAGTTCGCCATCGAGCACAAGCCGGACGCCAAGGGCTGGTGGAAGGTTCCACTGTCGCGCCTGCGCGAGGATATTGCCTTTCCGTCGAACAACACGACCCACCTGAAGGACGCGGCCCGCAAGCTCATGCAGATCGTGTTCGAGTGGGACGTGCTCGCGCCCGAAGGTAAGCGCGTCGAGTGGGTGGCGCAGGTGCTGTTCCCGGCCGTGGCGGTCTCGGAGGGTTACCTGCGCTTCAAGATCAGCGACGACATCTACCAAGAGCTGCCGCGCCCGGAGGTCTATGCGCTCATCGACATGGCCGTCATGCGCAAGTTCAGCACCGCGGCAGCCATGCAGATCTGGGAGTACTGCGTCCGCTTCGAGAATATCGGTCGCACGTCCTCACTGCCGTGGGAAGAATTCAGGGACTCGGTGTTGGGGGCGGCGGACAAATCGTCGTTTGGCCAGTACAAGGTCCTGAAGTCCCGCGTGCTCACGAAGGCTGTCAGCGAAATCAACGAGCGCTCGAACCACGAAGTGGAACTGATCGAGCACAAGAGCGGGAAGAAAGTCGAATCGATCCAGTTCCTAGTGCGCAGCAAGGGCAGGGCGGCCGCCGGTAGCGATGCGCAGCGCATGCTCGAGCGCATGAAGGCCGTGGGTCTGCCGGGTACGGAAGCCAAGCGGCTCGCGGCCAAGTATCCGGCAGGAAGCCTCCTCGACGCGCTCAGGTATACCGAGATACGCCAGGTCGACGCCAAGCAGGCTCCGCTGGAGCAGCCCGCGGCTTACTTCCGCAAGGCCTTGGAGCAAGGTTATGGCCGGCGCGAAGACCAAGCGCCGCAGGCAGCTAAGGCCGGCGGCGCCAAGTCGGAAAAGCAGTTCGATATCCAGGCCGAGTTCGAGCAGCACCGGCGTGAGGAAGCCCGTGCCTACTTCGGCGAGCTGAGCGCCGAGGAGAAGAAGGCGCTCATCGAGCGCTACAACACCCAGCAGGATCTCGTGCAGTTGCGCATCAAGAGTCGGATCACGAAGATTTCGGAAGTAGCGTTCATGAACTGGCTGGCACAGGACACTTGGGGCCAGCCGTCGGCGCAGGACATGTTGAATTTCTCGGTGGCGTTGTTGGCCAAGGTCAGGGGATAACAAGCCTTATCGCGCTTGCATGGGTGCATTTTCGGAGTGTGCTGGCAATCACAACCATTCAACCGCCAAAACAACATACGCGTTTTCTACTGCCTGCTTTTTACTGTTTGGGTGTTACGTGGGTTTTGAAGTCGGCTTGAGGGAATATTGAAAGAAAGAGAGCTGAAAAGATTCAGTGGTTTTTTTGAGATTTCAAGTATGTTGTTTGGTCGGTGGAGAGCTCGAAGGTCTCGCAGCGGTGAGGCTGCAACCCGAAGAGCTGGAAGTAGCGCTGCACGCTGCTCTTGGAGATGCCCGTCTCGGCTGCCATGGCCCGCACGCTCCAATGAGTGGCGCCATCGGCAGGCTTGGTGTGCAGCGTCGTGTTGATGAGCTGTGCCACGCGCTCGTCGTCGATGCTGCGCGGTGCACCAGGGCGCACATCGTCGTACAGCCCACCGATGCGGTAGGCGATGAAGCGTGCGCGCCACTTGCCCACCGTGGCCTGTGAGATCTTCAACCGCTGCGCGATACCGACAGCCGGCACAACCTGCCGGTGGCGCTGGACCTGCTACAGCGCGACTTCAGCCCTGCAGCTCCCAACCAGGTTTGGAGCAGCGACATCACCTGCATCCCGACCGACGAAGGCTGGCTGTATCTGGCAGCTTCGCATTCAACTGTCCTCCTGCTCGAAATGCTCGCGAGCACGGGTTTCGAACGCGTCGAGCGCCTGCAGCATCGCGGCCTTCTCACAGGTCAGCAGCGTGAACGCCACCACATAGAACTCCTCGTGTGTGGTGTCCATGGGTCCGAAGCCTAGCAACCGCGCATCTGACCACAGCAGTGAGGCCGAGTTGGCAGGAGACGGCACCTCGGGATCACGCAGTTCGGGCCGCATGGCCAAGCCATGCGGACTCATATCCTGGTTGCCTTCATAGGTCGAGTACCAGCCGCGCCGACTTCGAGCGGGAGCAGCAGGGCGTGAACTGGTCGTTGGCCGCCTGTTCCTCGGGCGTGAGGTACGCGTCGCGGTGATCCACCTCGCCTTGCAGCACGCGCGTGAGGCAGGTGCCGCACACGCCCTGCTCGCACGAAACCATGATTTCCACGCCCGCGTTTGAGAGGGCCTGTACCACGGTCTCGTCTGGAGCGATGCTGATGACACGGCCTGAGCTCGCGAGCTGCACCTCGAAGCTGCCGTCGTCCGCGCGGGGCACGGCGTCCGCGCCGGCGAAGAACTCCCAGTGCAATTGCTCTTCGCCCCAGCCCTGCGCGCGTGCCATACCGAGCACTGCGTCCATAAAGCCCTTGGGACCGCAGACATAGAGGTGCGTATCGATGTCGGCCTTCGAAAGTACGGTGCCAAGGTCCAGCTTTTGACCTGGGTCGCCGTCGTCGAAATGGAAGTGGACCTGGTTGGCAAAGTCCGATGCCTGGATGCGGTCAACGAAAGCCGTGCCCTCACGCGAACGAGCGGCGTAGTGCATCTCGAAATCCGCTCCCAGCACGGCCAGCCGCTCGGCCATGCACACGATCGGTGTCACGCCAATGCCGCCGGCCAGCAGCAGGCTCCTGCGAGCCTCATGTGCAAGCGCAAAATGGTTACGGGGGGCGCTGATTTCCAGCGTATTTCCTTCATGTACCCGCTCGTGCATCCCGTCGGAGCCGCCGCGGGACGCGGGATCTCGCAGCACGGCAATCAGGTAGCGGTGTGTCTCCGTGGGGTCATTGCACAGCGAGTACTGACGCACAGGTCCACCGGGCACATGAACGTCGATGTGAGATCCCGCCGAGAAGGCAGGCAACGCGCGCCCGTCCTCTGACGCAAGCTCGAAGCTGAAAATTCCTTGGGCTTCCTGCCGCTTGCGGGTAATGACAACTTTCATCATGGGTGCAACCAGTTTGCAAGCTCTGTTTGGTCTATGCCCGGCCGCCAAGGGTAGCTGGATTGCCGGGCTGAGTCGTTGTTCTGCATGAACCGGCGACGTGCGATGGGCACACGCCGGAATGCCTTACTTCAAGGGACACTTGTCGTGGTAGGCATCGACCAAGCCCTTCAGAGGCGTGGCTATTGTTTTCAACGCGAACTGCCCGCCGTCATCCTTCACCACTTGCATCACGTGCATGTCCTGGATCGGAAAATTGTTGTTGTTGAACTTGAAGCTGCCTCTCACGGATGAGAATTCACCTGCCTTGAGAGCCGCCATCACCGCGGGCTTGTCCGCGACGTTACCCTTGACCTTGGCAAGGGCTGAGTCCAGGAGCAGTGCAGCGTCATAGCTCTGTGCAGCGTAGTTCGACGGCGTACGCTTGTACTTTCGCTCGAAGTCAGCGACGAACTGCTTGCTTGCCGCATTGGAGAAGTCCGGCGCCCAGAACCCGCCGCTGATCATGCCGAGTGCAGCATCTCGCAAGGCCGGCAGCGTGGTTGCATCAGCAATGAATGCAGACAGCAATGGAGTTGACTTCGACAAGCCGGCCTGCTGATACTGGCGCGCAAACGTAATCCCCAAGCCTCCCGGGTAGAACGCGAACACCGCGTCCGGCTTGTCTGCGGAGACCTGGGTGAGCTCCGCCGAGAAATCTAACTGGTTGAGCGGCGTGTACATCTCGCCGGCCAACGAACCTTTGTACTGGCGCTTGAAGCCGGTGATGATGTCCTTGCCTGCCTGGTAGTTGGGTGCCATCACCACCACGCGCTTGTATCCCTTGTCCGCAGCATACTTGCCAACGGCTTCCGCGGCCTGGTCTCCTTGCCAGGAGGTGATGAACTGGTAGGCAGAGCACTGTGCGCCAGCAATCTGGGAGGGCCCAGCGTTCGATCCGATGAGGAAGACCTTCTTGTCGGTCACGTACTTGTGAACCGCCAGCATGATGTTGGAGAACGACACGCCGGTGATGAACTGCACGTTGTCTTTCTCGACCAGCTTGCGCACCGCGAGATTGGCAACTTCCGGCTTGAGCTGCGAGTCTTCCTTGATCACCTGAACGGGAACACCGCCGAGCTTGCCGCCGTTGCGCTCGACGACCAGCATGAAGCCGTCGTACTGATCCTGACCCACTGCCGCCTGCGGTCCGGAGAGTTCGCCCAGGAATCCAATCTTGACGGGCGTGGTTTGCGCATGGACCTGGGTCGCGGCGGCACAGGCGGCCAACGCCACCAGGGCAGGAACGGTACGGCGGAGCGAGCTTTTCATGTTGGTCTCCATGAATATCGGTGTACTGGTGCGAACGTTGTGGTTTGCAGCGCTCAAACCCTGCAGGCCTCGCCTTGGCGCTGTGCAGCTTCGTCTTTGCGCATGCGTTCGAGCATTCGCCGCATGCGCACCGGCCCGGCGTCGATGGCCAGCAGCACAGGCTTGAGCGACCAGAAGTCGGCGTCGCCAATGGCGGCTTGCTGCGCATCCACGATGGGCTTGTCCTGTTCCTCGAACACGAAACGCCGCAGTTGCGACAGCTGCTCGGCAGTCTGGGCGTCGAGCGCCTGGCCTTGAGGACGCGCGGCGGCAAAGTGATAGTGGGTCGTACCGTTGGTTTGCGGCGTCAGGATATGAATGCCGAAGTAGCCGGCGCCGCGCTCTCGCGACTCGCCGGGCGCGTGAACACCTGCATCGACAAGGAAATTGCTCGGCGCATCGAAGCGCATGTTCTGCCAGGCATCGACGGGGTTGCCGTCCTGGCGGAACAGCATGTCGAAGACCTTGGGTACCTCCACGTTGGGCATCCACCGGTCCACCCACAGTCGGCGAGGCCCCTCCTCCCGCAGCTCCGGCAGTGCCGAGGCCATCCCCGGCGTGCCCAGCAGTCCTTCGTGCAGGTAGGCGACATGGCTCAGGTCGAGCAGGTTCTCTCCCATGAGCTCGTAGCCGGCGTTCATGACGATGTAGCCGCGGCTGGTCACGAAGCCGTCCTTGTTGTCCAGCAGGCTGTAGTCAGGAATCAGGGAAGGATCGGCAGCCGAAGGCTCGCCCATCCAGACCCACAACAGGGTGTGGCGCTCAACGACCGGGTAAGACTTCACCTTCGCCGCAGCCGGGATCTTTCCGTCACCGTGCGGGTTCTTCACGCAGGCGCCGCTGCAGTCGAACTGCAGGCCGTGGTAGCCGCATTCGATGACGTCGCCACGCAGGCGTCCCATGTGCAGCGGAACGAAGCGATGAGGGCAACGGTCCCGCAGCGCTACTGGCTGGCCTGCCGCATTGCGGTAGAGAACGATCTCCTCGTCGAGCAAGGTGCGATGGAACATTTCACCTTGCTTGACCTCATCGCTCCAGCACGCCGCGTACCAAGCATTCATCACAAAGCTCATCGTCGTCTCCTTGATCCAAGACAAGTGCACCATGCTAAACAAACAGAGTGCTCGGTATGTAAAATTAAGACCGTACCGCGGGTATTAACCTATAGGGTCTCTACCAACCTGCCATGCGTCACGCGTGGCCATGCTTGCCGACAACGCCATGCCTACCGACAGCACGCCATCCATGCTCGACAAGCCTCTGTCTCCAAGCCGGCCGGTTGCTGGCCGGCGCAAGCAGGAGGACCGCACCCGCGAGTCGCGCCAGCGACTGCGCGAAGCGACGATCGCGGTCCTCATAGAGCGCGGCTACAGCGGGCTCACGACCAAGGAAGTCATCACTCGCGCGGGCGTTTCCAACGGTGCCCTGATGCACCACTACGCATCGAAGATGGATCTGGTGGTCGACGCCACGGCGGATGTCTACGAGGCAGCCACCGCGTGCGGTCAGCACATTGCCGCCACACCAGCCTCGCGTCGCGACCCGGTTGGAGGTTTCGTGCGGGATTGCGTCAGCGTGTACTTCGAGTGGCCTTTCCTCGCCGCAGTTGAAATCCTCGTCGTCGCACGCACCGATCGAGGCCTGATGGAGCAGATCCAGCCTGTGATGCAGTGTTATCGGGACGTCACGAACGAACGCTGGCTCGGGGTCTTTGCCGAGGCTGGCGTACCCCAGGAAAAGGCGTCGCAAGTGCTGAACCTCACGCTCAACCTCGTGCGCGGGATGGCGGTCAACCGGCTGTGGCAGTCCGATCAGAAAGCGCAGGGCGCGCTGCTGGAGCAGTGGACTGACATTGCCCGGGGAATGATCGCCCAGACATGACTGCCCTCACCTCGGCACCTTGAGCTGCCACGCTACAGCCACAGATGCCAGGCGGCTGTGGCAATGGCGCGCCCCTGGCTGCCGGTGCACCCGGTCACGCTCTCACTCGGCGTCTGGTTGCGCAGCCGGATGTGCGGCCCGGAAAGCCGGTAGCTCCTGGCATGCCGTGCCGATAGCTTGCAGCGTGGGGCACGCCGTCAAATCGACGCCGAAGCGCTGTGCGTTGAAGAGCTGCGGGACGAGGCAGCAGTCGGCCATGGTGGGCCGGTTGCCAACGCAGAAGTCGTCGCTGCGCTGCGCGGCCAACCCGGTCTCCAACGCCTGGAGCCCCAGACCGGTCTTTGAGGTTGAGCGCGATGCGCACGCGGTACGAAGCGGAGCTGCGAAAGTAGGTGTGAAGCTGCATGGCTGGCACCATCAAACCCCAAGGTACTGGTGAACGATGTCAGGCTGCGCGCGCAGCTCATTGGAACTGCCCTTCCACACGGTCTTGCCTTTCTCGATCACGTAATGCTGGTCAGCGAAACCCAGCAAGTGGCTCACGTTCTTGTCGATCACGATTTGCGACAGGCCCTCGCGCTTGAGCTCGGCCAGCGCATTCCAAATCTCCAGTCGGATCAACGGTGCCAAGCCTTCCGTGGCTTCGTCGAGCACGAGCAGCCGGGGGTTGGTCATCAGCGCGCGGCCGATGGCCAGCATCTGCTGCTCGCCGCCCGAGAGCTGCGAGCCCAGGTTGCTGCGCCGCTCCTTGAGGCGTGGAAAGAAGGTGTAGACGCGCTCCAACGTCCAGGGCTGTCCCTGGGCATGATCATTCTTGCGCGCCGTGGCGACGAGGTTCTCCTCCACCGTGAGGTTGGGGAACACCTGGCGCCCTTCCGGCACCAGGGCCAAGCCCCGGCGTGCGATGCGGTGCGAACGCTGTCCGTCCACGCGCTCGCCCTCGACGCGGATGGTGCCGCCCTTGGAGGCCATCATCCCGAAGAGGCATTTCACGGTGGTGGAGCGTCCCATGCCGTTGCGACCAAGCAGCGTCACGACCTGGCCTGGCGCTACGTCGAAGGAGATGTCGAAGAGAACCTGCGCATGGCCATAGGCAGCCTGCAGCCCCTGGACGGAAAGAAAGGGTGTCGTCATGGCAGCCCTCGCGCTCAATGGACTTCGTCGCCGAGGTACACGGCGCGCACCTCGGGATGATTGCGGACTTCCTCCGGCGTGCCGGTGAAGATCACCTTGCCGTATACCAGCACGCTGATGCGGTCGGCCAGAGCGAACACTGCGTCCATGTCATGCTCCACCAGCAAGATGGCGTAGCGGCGCTTGAGCCGCTGCAGCAGCGCTGTCACGGCGGCCGACTCCTGCACGCTCATGCCTGCCATGGGCTCGTCGAGCAGCAGGAACTTCGGCTTCGCTGCCAGGCTCATGGCCAACTCCAGCTGGCGCCGCTCGCCATAACCCAGGTCGCCGGCGGCGACATCGGCCCGCTGCACCAGGCCCGTGGCCTCCAACGCCTCCTCGGCATCCCTGCGGGCGCGGGCGTTGGCCAGCATCGGCTGCCAGAAGCGCATCGCATGCTCCCGTGCCCCGAGTGCTGAGAGCGTGGCGTTCTCCAGCACGCTGAACTCCTCGAAGATCGACGTGATCTGGTAGGAGCGCAACAGGCCTCGGCGTGCGCGCTCCTGGATCGGCAGCGCCGTGACGTCCTGGCCGTCGAACCACACTCGCCCGCGGTCACTGGCGAGCTCGCCGCTGAGCTGGTTGATCAGCGTCGTCTTGCCGGCGCCGTTGGGGCCAATGATGGCGTGCAGCTCGCCCTGGTTGATGTCCAGCGACACCGCGTCCGTGACCAGCAGTGCGCCGTAGTGCTTGCTAAGCGCCTCGGTTCTGAGCATGGCCATCACAGTCCTCCTTTCACGGCCGGGCGCACTCGCGGTGCGGCCACGGGCGAATTGCCGTTCTCGGCCACAGGCCGCCGCCGCTCCAGTGACTGCAGCAAGCCCACGAGACCCTTGTTGCGCATCAGCGCGATGAGCAGGATCAGCGGGCCAAAAACGAGCATCCAGTGTTCGGTGAAGCTCTTGATGACCTCTTCCAGGCCCAGGAACGCCAGGGCTCCGAGCAGCGGCCCGAACACCGTACCCATGCCGCCAATGACGACCATGACGATCAGTTCCCCCGAAATGGCCCAGGCCAGCGTGCTGGGCGATGCGAAGGCGTTGAGATTGGCCAACAGCATCCCGGCCAATCCGCACAGCATGGCCGAGATGACGTAGGCGGTGAGCTGGTAGCGGATGACGGGCAGGCCCACTGCGTGCACCCGGCGCGGGTTCTGCCGCGCACCCC
This sequence comes from Azohydromonas lata, assembly GCF_034427735.1. Lineage (NCBI taxonomy): Bacteria > Pseudomonadati > Pseudomonadota > Betaproteobacteria > Burkholderiales > Sphaerotilaceae > Azohydromonas > Azohydromonas lata. The sequence continues at coordinate 109,342 of NZ_JAXOJX010000012.1, read as the reverse complement.
TCAATGCCATGCCGAACGGTGCGTTGCGAAGCCGGGCCAGCCACCAGGTCACAGCGGCAAGCACCGCCAGCGCCACGAAGTAGACCGTCACGGAGTCGCCCAGGTCCAAGGGTCCGATCCGGCTGGTCAGCGTGACAGACAGGCCATCGTCGCCGCCGTACTGCTTGAGGCTCACGAAAAGGAAGTAGCCCATCTGCGCAAAGGCCAGCGTGATCATGATGAAGGCGATGCCCGACGTGCGCAGGCTGATCAGGCCCGTCACGTACCCGACCACGCCGCACGCCAGCAGCGTGAGCGCCAGGTGCACCCACCCGCTGCTCACCTCGTGGAAAGCGGGAATGCCCACGGCGTAGCTGCCCAGGCCCAGGAACAAGGCGTGGCCAAAGCTCACCAGGCCGCCGTAGCCCAGCGCCAGGTTCAGGGCGCTGGCCGCGATGGCATAGATGATGATGCGGGCAAAGAGCGCGACGTAGAAGGACTGGTCCAGAGCGCTGGCCACAAAGGGCAGCATGGCCAGCGCAGCGAACACCAGCAGCGGCACCAGCGTGCCCAGGCGCATTGTGGGATTGAAAGTCGTCATGTCAGCCTCGCTTGGCGGGGAACAGACCTTGGGGCCGCCAGGCCAGCACCACGGCCATGAGCAGGTACACCAGCATCGACGCCAGCGCCGGGCCTGCGGCGTCCGCAAAGGAGCGCTCGGCGACTTGGCGCAACCACATCGGCAAGAAGACGCGGCCCAGCGTGTCGACGATGCCCACGATCAGCGCGGCATAGAAGGCGCCGTTGATCGAGCCGATGCCGCCGATGACGATCACCACCAGCGTGGTGATGAGCACGGGCTCGCCCATGCCGGACTGCACCGACAGGATGGGACCCGCCATGGCACCGGCCAGGCCCGCCAGCATGGCGCCCACCGCAAACAGCAGCGCGTTGAGCAGCTGGATGTTCACACCCAGCGCTGCCACCATCTTCGGGTTGAACGAGCCGGCACGGATGAGCATGCCCATGCGCGTCTTGTTGATCAGCAGCCAGCAGCCGACTGCCACCGCCAGTCCGACGGCGATGATGAGGAAGCGGTATGCGGGATAGGTAAAGCCCAAGAGGTTCACCGTGCCCGAGAGTGCTTCGGGCACCTGCACGAAGACTGGCTGCGGTCCCCAGATGACACGCACGAGCTCGTTGAAGAAGAGCACCAGGCCGAACGTGGCCAGCACGTGGTTCAGGTGGTCGCGCTGGTACAGCCGCGATACCGCCACCACCTCCAGCACCAGGCCCAGCAGCAGTGCCACCAGCATCGCCGCCAGTACCGACAAGCCGAACGACTCGGTGTGGGCGTAGGCCACCGCTGCGGCATAGGCGCCCATCATGTAGAGCGAGCCATGGGCCAGGTTGACGAAGCTCATGATCCCGAACACCAGCGTCAGACCCGCGGCCAGCAGAAACAGCAGCACGCCGTACTGCAGGCCGTTGAGCAGTTGTGCAAGAACGAGGGTGGAGCTCATGGCATCACCTCGGAGCGCACTGGGCGACGTAGGCGTCGGCATGCAGTGTCAGCGGCGTACCCACCTGCCGCACCACCAGCTTGCCGCCCTCCTTCTTCGCATCGAACGCGTAATAGTTCTGTACCGGCATGTTGTTGGTGTTGAACTTGAACGGTCCGCGCACTGACTTGAACTCGCTGCCGGCAGCTCTGACGGCCTGGGCAAAGGCCTTCTTGTCGCTGGTGTTGCCGCCCACCTTGCGCAGCGCCACATCAAGGACCTGGGCCGCATCGAAGGCTGTGGCGGCGTACTCGCTGGGCGTGCGCTTGTACTTGGTCTCGAAAGCGGCAACGAACTTCTTGTTTTCCGGGGTGTCGAGCGCGGCATCCCACATGGCGCCGGAAATGGTGCCGGCCGCGCTGTCGCGCAGCGAGGGCAGCGTCGTGCCGTCCACGGTGAAGACCGAGTACAGCGGCGTGCCAGGCAGCAAGCCTGCCTGGCTCATCTGCTTGACGAAGTTCACGCCCATGCCGCCGGGATAGAAGACGAACACGGCCTCTGGCTTGGCTGCCTGCAGCTGCGCCAGCTCGGCCGAATAGTCGGGCTGGTTGATCTGTGTGTAGGCCTCTTCCACCACCTGGCCCTTGTAGAAGCGCTTGAAGCCGGCAAGCATGTCCTTGCCGGCTTGATAGTTCGGTGCCATCAGGTACACCCGCTTGATACCGCGGTCCTGCGCAAACTTGCCCATCGCTTCAGCGGCGCCATCGTTCTGCCAGGCCATCGAGAAGACGTTGGGCTTGCAGCCGGCACCAGCCAGCGGAGAGGGGCCGGCATTGGTGGCAAGTGCCACCGTGCCCGCTTCGGCGAGACGCGGCACGCTGGCCATCAACACGTTGGAAAAGCTCAGCCCCACGATGGCATCGACCTTGTCCTTGTCGATGAACTTGCGCACGATCTGCACCCCGATCTCGGGCTTGAGCTGATCGTCTTCGCGCAGGACCGTCACCGGCTGGCCACCAAGCTTGCCGCCGAGCTGCTCGACGGCAAGCATGAAGCCATCGGCCTGGTCCTGGCCCACGATGGCTTGCGGACCGGACATGGGGGCCATCAAGCCGATGGTGGCCGCACTTGCGGCCATCGCGCTGGTGCCCAGTGCAGTCAACACCGCGCAGCGCACGAACGTTGAGTTCATGCTTGTCTCCTTGATGAATAGGCAAGGGTTGCCTCTGCCCGTCTGATTGCGGACATGAGGCTGTCGAGGAAAGGCGCCGCGTGAACGGCCTAATCGATCTGCAGGAAGACGCGGCCGCCTTCAATCATGACCGGATAGGTCCTGACCGGCTCGGTGATGGGCTGGCAGGTAGGCTGGCCATTGCGCACGTCGATCTTGCCCTGGTGCAGCGGACACTCGATCTCGTGTCCTTCCAGGAAACCGTCGCACAACCGGGCATGGCCGTGTGTGCACAGGTTGTCGGTGGCATAGATTTCCCCGTTCACGCCGTAGAGCGCGATGTCGAGTCCCTGCACCTGCACGCCAATCACGTCGTCCTGCGGCACCTCGTCGGCCGCCACTGCATCGATCCACTGGCTCATGGCGGGCCTCAAAGGGGGTAGATGATGGAGTTGGGAATCATCTCGCTGTCGTAGACCACGAGACGCGAGGCGAACTTGAGCCCGTCAGGCGTGCGCACCACCGTGTCGATGTAGCGCCCGACGTTGAAGACCGTGGAAACTTCGGAGAGTTTGGTGCGGAACACCGCATAGTTGGCCTCGCACTCGAAGCGCTCGCCTTCGGCCCTGCGGATCACGGGCGCGCCCACGACGTGGCGCTGGTAGTACGGGTCGTGGAACAGCGTCTCGCGGATGCCGTAAACGCGGTCCTTGAGCATGCCCTTGCTGGTGAAGCTCAGTGTCGCCAGCGGGAAGCCCCGCTCATGGTTCTCGCGCGGCTGCAGCCGGTAGCTGCACTGCTCGGTGAAGAACTCGGGCCACAAGTCCCAGTTTCCGGAGTCCACCGCCGAGGCGTAGTCGGCGTAGAGCTGCGTGAGTTCGTGGTAGGCCTGGAAGTCCATCCTCGTCTCCTTGTCGTTATCAGGCTGTGCCGTGGCCGCAGTCCCGGGCAGCAGCGCCAGCGGCAGCCGGCACGTCGGGAGCTTCCATGACTTGGCGCCAGTACTCGTACATGCCGCGGATCAGCGTTTCCGTGACCATGTGCGGCGTGTGCTCGTTCACTTCGCGGCCGCCGAGCTCCGCCAGCGCGCGATGGAAGGGCTTGCTCTCGAAAGCCTGCTGCGAGAACTCGATGACTTCACCGTCATCGGCCGAGACGAAGCCGGCCGGGCCGAACAGGTTGGCCTGGCGCAGGCGGCGCTGCGTCATCTCCTCGCTGTCGTCCTCGAAGCCGAAATGCGTCCAAACGAAGTCGAAGCTGCCGTGGCCGTTGGGTTGGATGTGCCGCGTGGAGACGCTGTTGACCTGCTGCTGCAGGATCACGCTGGGGAAGATGGTGGTCATCACCGCCGTCGGGCCGTCCCACCACGGCTCCTGCACGATGTCCAGGAAGCTCGGGTCGTTGAGCTGCATGGTCTGCTTGAAGCTGGAGACGCTGGTCACCTGGCCGGCCTCGCCGCCGGTGCCGCGGGTGGAGATCATGGCGGCGTGGCGGTGCTTCGCATCCATCACCAGCTCGGACTTGTTGTCCGCCCGCCAGAGCCCGAAGGTGACGAACCAGGTGTGCAGCAGGCCCGGGTGGTAGGGGTCCTTGATGTTCTCCTGCATCAGCTTCCAGTTGCCCGGGATGCGCTGGCGGTTGTAGCCCAGGATGGTGAGCTTGCGGCCGTTGAAAAGGCGATCGAAGTACTGGCCGATCTCGGGACCGAGGTAATCGTCCAGCGACTCGACCTCATGGTCGAACGAAGCGAACACCACGCCGCCGCGCGTGGCTACCTTCAGTTTCGTGAGGCCGTGCTCCGCGGGCTTGAAGTCCGTCGGCATGCCGCCTTGGAAACTGCCGTCGGCCTGCTTGACGCCGCGGCGGAAGGGCACGCCCTGCAGGTCACCCTTCAAGGTGTAGCTCCACTGGTGATAGGGGCAGGTGAAGCCCTTCTTGTTGCCGTGGCGCTCGCGACAGAAACGCATGCCGCGGTGCGCGCACACGTTCTCCACCACGTTGATCTGGCCGTCGGCGTCGCGCGTCATGATCACCGAGCGCTCGCCCACCACCGTGCGCTTGAAGTCGCCTGGGTTGGGCACCTCGGCCTCCAGGCCGACGTAGCACCAGTGGCCCTTGTAGAAGAAATGCTCCAGCTCGCGCTTGTAGAGCTCTTCGCTGGTGTAAGTCAGGAAGGGGATGCGGCTGGTGCCCTCGAGCTCCCACTTCGGCTCGGAGGGAAAGATGGTGGCTTGTGCGCTCATGCTTGTCTCCTGGGGTACTTGTGCCCGTCTGGATGTTCTTCAGGCTGCGACGGTGACGACGATCTCGCCCAAGCCCGCCACGCTGCCGCGCATCACGTCGCCGCGCTGTACCGCGCCGACGCCCTCCGGCGTGCCGGTCATGATCAGGTCGCCAGGCTTGAGGGACTCGTACTGCGACAAGTAGGCCACGCACTCGCTCACCGACCAGATCAGCTTCTCGATGTCGGAGGACTGGCGTGATTGGCCGTTGACCGTGATGGCGATGGCAGCCTTGTCCGGATGGCCCATGTCCTGGGCGCAGTGGATGGCACCAATGGGTGCCGACAGCGCGAAGGATTTGCCGAATTCCCAGGGGCGGCCCTTGTCGCGGGCTTCAAGCTGCAGGTCGCGCCGCGTCATGTCCAGACCGACCGCGTAGCCCCACACATGCTCCAGCGCCTGCTCCACCGGGATGTCGCTGCCGCCCTTTCCGATGGCGATGACAAGCTCGACCTCGTGGTGGAAATTGGCCGTCCGGGGCGGATATGGAATGGTCACTGGCTGCGAAGCGTCTACCGCGGCGTCGGCGGGTTTCATGAAAAAGAACGGTGGCTCACGGTCCGGGTCCTTGCCCATCTCGCGCGCGTGCGCAGCGTAGTTGCGGCCCACGCAGAAGATGCGGTTGACGGGGAATCGCTCGTCGCGGCCAGCGACGGTGAGCGTCACCTGCTCGGGAGCGGGCACGGCGTAGGACATGGTGTCTCCTGGGAAAGCGGTGTGGGATCGGGGATGGAGAAGGCTTACAGCCGCTGCTCGCGCCACAGGCCCAGCGCCTGCTGGACCGGGCGGTCGGAGTAGCTGAAGAGCCGGGTGTCACGGCTGCCCGCGCGCAACTGCAGCGTCTGCCATGACGGCACGACAAAGACGTCGTTCTCGGCGAAGTCAAAGCACTGCGCCCCCACCTGTGCCTGGCCTTGGCCTTCCAGGCAGACGTAGACCGTGCCGTCGGTGCAGCGGTAGGGAGCCGTCTCGAAGCCCGCGGGCAGCTGCTGCGCGAAGGCGCCGATGGTGGGCATTGGGGAGGCGCCGGTGGCGGGGTTAATGAAGCGCTGCTTGACGCCGAGGTGAGCGTCGGCGGTGCTGCCTTGCGAGATGGCTTGCAGGGCTTCGCAAGTGCGCTGCCAGGGGTAAACAAACACGCGCGTGGGCTGCTGCGGCTGCTGCTGGAAGTCCACCGGCACCATGTTGGCCCCGTAGGACGCCAGCGCATGGCCTTCCGGACGCTGGACCTCCTGGTACTCGGCATCAGCTTTCTCGGCAAAACCGGCTTCGAAGAAGCGAACCAGCGGAATGTCCAGGCCGTCGAGCCACGCCACGGGCTCGCTGCCGAGGTTGCCGTGATCGTGCCAGGTCCAGGCCGGCGTGATGATGAAGTCGCCGCGCTTCATGGTCGTGCGCTCGCCGTCCACGGCCGTGTACGCACCCTGCCCGTCAAGGACCAGGCGCAGCGCCGACTGGCTGTGGCGATGCGCAGGCGCCACCTCGCCGGGCATGATCAACTGCAATCCGGCGTACAGCGCATTGGTGATGCATGACTGGCCGCGCAGGGCTGGGTTTTCCAAGATCAGCACGCGCCGCTCGGCTTCGGCAGCAGAGATCAGTTCTCCGGCTTCCATGACCTGTGCGCGCACGTCGGCATAGCGCCAGTGCGCGGGCTGTGCCACGGGACGCGGTTCCTTGGGCACCAGCGCACCCAGCACCTCCCACAGCGGCGTCAAGCCGTGTTGTCCGATGCGTTTGTAGTAGGCGTTGCGCTGCTGCTGTGCCTCTGGGCTGAGATGGCGGGAATCCATGCTGTCTCCTTCAATTTGATCGTCTGGCTGGCAAGGCCCTTGTCTCAAGTACTGGCGTAGAAGGCATCGGCGTAGATCTGCGTCTCGTCGATGCCACGCCGGCGTGCCAGCAGCGTGGTGGCCTCGACCATGGGCGGTGCACCACAGAGATAGGCGCGCCAGCCCGAGAGGTCCGGCCAGTCCTGCTCGATCGCTTGCGTGACCAGGCCACGGCGCAGCGCGTCGCCGCTGCCGGAGGTCACGACCACGTTGAGGTGCAGGTTGTCGTGCCGACGCTGCAGGTCCTTGAGCCACTCCAGCCCGTAGACGTCGCGGGGCGAACGCACGCCAAAGTAGAGATGAATGGGGTTGTCCATGCCGGCCGCGATCGCGCCGCGCACGATGGAGAGGATGGGCGCCAGCCCCGTGCCGCCGGCCACGCACAACATCCGACCGGTGTGCTTGGTGCGCAGGTAGGCCGAGCCCAGCGGGCCGCTCACGCGCACGCTGTCGCCGACCTTGAGCGTGTCGGCGATGTAGCCCGTGACGCGCCCGTCCGGCACGAGGCGCACGTGGAATTCCAGCTCACCATCAGCGGCCGTCCCCGCCATCGAGTACGGGCGCACGTGCTCGGACGTGAACTGCAACTGTGCGTACTGCCCCGGCGAGAACTCCAGCGGCTTGTTGGGCTTGAGGCGCAGGCGCTTGATGTCGTGCGTCATGTCTTCCACGGCCACGACGCTGGCCTTGAGCACCTTGGCTGGATGCACCACGACCTCGTCAGGCTCGGGAATCTCGATGGTGCAGGGCTCGGTGATGAACGTCTGGCAGGCCAGCACCGTGCGGTCCAGCGCCAGCGGGCGCTGCATCTCGGCGCCACCGTCAAGCACCTCGCCTTCGACGACGCGGCAGCGGCAGGTGCCGCAGCGGCCGGCCATGCAGCTGTAGGACATCGGCACCTGGTGCTCGCGCAGCACTTCCAACAGGTTGGCACCAGGCTTGACATCAAGCACGCGCTGCAGGGGTTGGACGAAAACTTCCATGGCTGAGATGTGGCGGCACGAAGCGATGGACGGAATCCTCCCTGTACAGCGCCCTTCAGCCAATAGAATCGGCTGAATACATCACATCACTCAGATTGATGGAGATTGCGCAGTGGATCTCGAAGAAATCGATCTGAACCTGCTGATCGTCTTCAGGCCAATGCGGGTCGAGAAACGAGTGTCCAAAGTGGCGAGAGCCTGGGGTTGGTAAGCGAGGCGCCTGCACCCTACGGGCAGAGACCGCCGAGGTTAGATATCGACGACGTGGCACAGCAGGCGAAACGGCACTCGCCAGCCCGGGCCGTCCGCGGTTTCCACCGTCGCAGCGCGTTGGTTGATGCTCACTAGGGTGCCGATCTGGGTCTGCATGTAGCGATCCTCGAACGACACCTTCTCGCCGCAGCGGAAGTCTTCTTGGCCCGGCTGTGACGGCGCCGCCGGCGTGGGCAGCGCTGCGGTGGAAGCGGTCGGCTGGGCCCCGGCCGGTGGCGGTTCGATGGCGGCATAGGGCAGCTTCCATTCGCGCCGCGCGTCGCTCTCGTGCAGCGTCACCTGGTGATCACACATGGCCACGGCCTTGCAGCTGCGCATGCGCCCGTCGTGCCAGTCGAGGAAGCGCACCGTCCTGGCCCAGGTGCATGTTGGCTCGCACGGCGATGATGCAGCGCGGCCGCGGTCTGGCGCTGATTGAGCACGGCTGAAAGAGGCCCCACTTGATTTGCGCGGCCATCACCGCCGCCCGCTCGCGGGCCTGGCGGCTCCAGTCGAAAACACATGGGGTTGCGCTCCGCTCGGCGGCATCAACAGGCCGGCCTGGCCAAGCGGCGCGCCGTAAGCGGCCGCTCGGAACACAGACTTGTGCTTTATTTGAGTCAAGTTGCTTCTAATGTAATATGATGATTCTTGTTGAAACAAACAATTTGACACAACAGGTGTGACATCCAGGTTCGCTGTCTGGACTGGGAAAGTGCACGCCAGCTGAGTAAGCCTCGACGCAAGTGTGGGTGAGCGACGGCGGGCCGCCATGCCGCTGCGGTCCTTGCTTCAAGCACTCGATGGAGTGCTCGGCTCGCCGATCCATTCACGCCATGACGCATTAGGGGCCATAAGTGCCCATGCGGCGCAATGTCCAAACAAGCATCCTGTGGTGCTTGCATTCGACGCCGTGTCCGCAAGAAATTGGACCACATGACATGCTATTGCCAGTCAACAAAAGGCTTTGGTCGTGCGCCGGGGAGCGTCTTGCCGACGTCAAGTTGATCGCGGGCCAAGCCGGCGCCAGCAAGATACTGGACCAAGCCGATGCTGGAAAAGCCGTCAAGGTATTCCTCCTGCCGTACCGCATGGAACAGGCACTGACGCTGGAAATATTGAACTTCTTTGCGATCAATGAGCTGTTCCGGAATGCCGGCATGCGGCCCTTGAGCATCGTGACACCGCATCGGCAGAATTTGAACGTCCCTGCCCTGCATATGCTGCAAAAGCACTTCGAGTGCCGCGTGCTCGCTGAAATACTCCCGACGGACGCCGTGTTGCGCGCGGCGGATGCGATCAAGTGGACCCTGCTGTCAAAGGCGGGCGCATCTCAGCCGCCATCCTGGCATCTGATGCTGGTCGCTTTCGTCATGGATTACCTGGCAGGGCAAACGGCGTTGCTTGTCCTGTACCGGTCCCATGTGGAAATCATCCAGACGCTGACGCGGTCATTGCCCAAGGCCGCTGTGAACGACATCGGCTTCATCGTCCTTGAAAATCCCGAGGACCGCCATCTCGAACTGGGTTGCCCTGACGACGAGGAAATATTTTCCAATGCCGTCCGCAAGCTCCGAACCGGTACGAGCAGCGAAGCCAGCCACCGGATTTCAACGTGCGAAAGCTATCGCATGCTGTTCCATTATGACGAACACGGACCGGGAACCTTTTCCAGTGACAAACTCGATCACTGCTACAGCGGCCACGCCGCTTGCAGCGACTGTAAGCAGGACGTCGCCAGCCACCTCGTTGCAAAATACAAGCGCGAAACCGGCGCCGGAATTCACCATGGCTGACGATTCCCGGCTTCTTCGAAGTGCAGAAAATTCCCTGCTTCGCGACGCATTCGACGGTTGTCCGCTGGTGCCTATTGGCGACAAGAAATTCATTCTCAACGCGTTGACCGAGCAGGTCCCGGCCACCCGCCCAGAAGTGCTGTCCAGCGCCGCGCAGGCGGTCATCGACATTGGCGAATTCGACGTGTCAACGAAGATCGTCGGCGAGGAAGAAAAAGGGGCCATATTGGTTGCCGCGGTATCGCTGAAGTCAGGCCTGCCCTTTGGCATGGCCCGCTGGTATCCGAACGGTCTGGAAGGCCAGGTGACCGTCGCTTTCGACTGCGAATATCACTCGGGCAATTTGTTCCTCAACGGTGTCGATCCGGGGGACAAGGTCATTATCGTCGATGACATGCTGAGCACGGGCGGTACGTTGGTGGGGCTTATCAAGGCGGTCGAAGCCGCCGGCGCAACCATCATGGACGTTGTGTGCTTGGCCGAAAAAATCGAGTACGGCGGCGCCGAATACGTTGAAAGCAAAACCGGCCACAAGGTCAAGAGCGTCGTCAAACTGGCGCTGGCGGGCGAGCGCTCGGCAGTCGTCTCCATGTTCTGAAACCACATCCTCCGCCGGACACCCCTGGTCCCCGCATTCCTTTCATAAGCCAAGAAATAGGCATACGACATGCAGCGCCCCAAACTGTTGCTATCCGCTGAGCCATTTGGCTACGGACCTGCTGGAAAACTGTTGAGCATCATCGACCAGTTGCGGGACGGGAATTTCGAGCTGACCTTCCTCGGCAGCGGCACCGCCAGGACGGCCGTGGACATGAACCCGGGCCTGTTCGCCGACGTCGTGGCGCTGGACGTGAAGCAGATTCAACGGCACCACAGGCTGTTCCAGGCATGCGACGCGATCCTGAGCGTCATGGAGCCGTCGCTGATTTTCGCGGGATATGCCCAGCGCAAAACGACGTTCTACGTCGACAGCCTGCCCTTCCTGTGGCGTCCGGCCCTGGGGCTGCAGGCGCTGGAGCGGCTCAAGCGCGAGCTGCTCGACAAGCCGTCCAAGGCCTACGAATTGGCAGCCAGCCTGCCCATGCACGATGCGCAGGCGCTGGCCCATTACCTGGCCGATGCCTGCTTCATCCAGCGCTACAGCCATCTCGACAACACCATCGCGATCCCGAACCTGCACGAAATCGGCGCCATCGTGCCGCAGTACGGTGAGCACGTCGCAAACGAAGGCTGCGATTTGCTGGTTTCCCTGTCCGGGCAGCTCTCGGCCTTTGCGGATGCGGCCTCGTCACTCGATTACGCCCATATCGTGATCGGCGTCTGCGAGCGCATTCAAGAACGGTCCGGCGGTGACCTGAGGATCGATATCGTGGTCAACCCCGCGGTTCGCGAACTGATTGCGCCGCACATCCAACAGCGCTTCAACGTCTGCTCGCTCGATCACCAGCAAATGAACGAGAAGATCCGGCAATGCAGTCTTCTGCTGGCACCTCCAGGCCTGACTACCGCACTCGAAAGCGTCTACCACGGCACGCCTTATGTCCTGTTGCCGGACCAGCATTACGCGCACCACTTGAACCGCAAAATCCTCGATCCGTCCAGCCGCTACGCCTTGGTCGATTTTGGAATCGAAGGCCTGCCGCAGGAGCCGCAGGCTGCGACCGTCTGCCTCCAAGGCCGTGCAAGGTCGCTGCTGACCTCGCCCGACTATGCGTTTGTCGCCGCCTCGGCAGTGGACCGCGTGTGCAGCCTGCTGCTCGACGGCAAGTCGCGTGAGGCCGCCATCCGCGACCAGCGCGCGAACATCGACAGGTGCGTGGGCGGATTCGATGGCGCCAGGCAGGTGACGGATAACGTCAAGCAAGCCTTTGCATTCGCCTGATCGACATCGTGGGAATATCGCAATGACGCTTCAACAAGAAGCCGCCCGCATGCCCGCGGCGCCGGAAAACAACGAAGAGCGCTATCTGAATGCCGTCGTGAAGAGCCGCCTGCTGTCCGGCTTTCCCAGTGGCCCGTTCGTCCAGAAGCTGGAGGAGTGCTTTTGCCGGTACACGGGTGCCGAATACGCGGTGGCCGTCAACTCGGGCAGCGCAGCGATCCAGTCCGCATTGGTGGCGGCCGGCGTCCAGCCGGGCGACCTGGTGGCCGTCACCACGCACACCTTTGTCGGCACTGTCAACGCCATCGTGCTGGCGGGCGCGAAGCCGCATTTTCTCGATATCGACAAGCGGACCCTTCAGCCCAGCGTGTCGAGCCTGGAGCGGGCATTGGAACGCGGCGCCAAATACTATGTGCCGGTGCATTTGTACGGCATGCCCGCGACGATGCATCCCGGGTTTCCGCGTGAACGGGTCATTGAGGATGCCGCGCAGGGCCTTGGCTGTTTCGACGGCGCTCGTCACGTGGGTACGCTGGGCGCCGCGGGGGCCTTCAGCTTGAGTCCATCCAAGGTGGTCAGCGCCGGCGAGGGAGGCATGGTCATCACCAATGACGCCGAGATCGCCAGGAAGGTTCGCCTCATCCGCAACCACGGCCTGTTGGCATGGAACGACCATCACGTGCAGGGCTTCAACTTCCGGCTGTCCGAATTCAACGCGGCCTACGGCGTCGCACAGTTCGAGCAGCTCGAATATTTTCTGGAGCAAAGGCGCGCGATTGCGGACGCCTACAGGGCATTTTTCGCGGAAACGGATTTTTCCCGGCCCATACCCGAGGCCACTGCTCGCTGCAGTTGGGTGAAATTCCCGGTCATGATCCCGCCCGGCTTTCGTTTGCCGCCCGACGAATTGGCGCGGCAACTCAGGGACCGCGGCGTCCCCTTCGAGATGAGCTATTGCGGTGTGCACAGCTTTGCGCTGTTCCAGCAGACGGTCGACGAGATGGACCGCAGCTGCCCCGTTGCCGACCAGTGCCTGCCACGCGTCATCAACTTTCACACCGGACCCCGTCTGCAAGCGGAACAGGCCGCGTCGCTCGTGAACGAACTCAGCGGCCTGCTGGCGCCAGCTTCCGACCGAAGCTGAAACCCGCCCGCCCTGCCTGTACACCATGCAGGCAGCCCGGCTTGCGGGCCCCTGCGGGTTCCACGCCAGGGCTAGCGAATTTTTGATGACCGGATTGACAACAGCCCAAGATCATGAGCCTCCACATGGCAGAGATGGAAGAAGTCGGTATCACCTGGGAGTTGACGTACCACTGCGGCTTGCACTGCGTGATGTGTCCGTTCACCGAGCTTTCCGACACCTACAGAGTCAAGCAGCACTATCTGGACCGCGAGCAGTCGATCAAGGTCGCCGAAGATATCCTGCGTTTTCCAGCCCGGACGCGCGTCACGCTCACTGGTGGCGAAGCGATGTTTGGGCAGCATTTCGCGACGGTTTACGAAATGCTTTCGAGCGCGCGGCGGGTCCATCTGCTCACCAACGCCATCCGCATCACTGAAGACCAGTTCGCGTTGCTGGAAAAATATCCGCCGCAATCGATCACCATTTCGCTCGACGGCCCGGAAGAAATACATGACCGGGTACGGGGTCACGAGTCGGCATTCAGGAAATCTGTCGCAAACATCGCGAGGCTCAGGGCACAGGCCGCCCCGGACACGCGTTTCAAAATCAATTGCACCATCAACAGCCTGAACATTCCGCACTTGAGCAGGCTTTACGATTGGTGCGTGCAGGCGGGGCTGGACCTGCAACTGCAGCACCTGTGGTTCCTCGACCAGCAGACACAGCTCGAAAGCTTTGCAGACGTCGAACGGGATTTCACGGTGCTGAACAAGCACCAGTTCTCCACCTCACAGGTCGATGCTTCGCTGCTGGACACGCTTCGGCAGCAATTGACGGCACTGTCGGGCAAGGTGCAGTTGCTGCCCCATGTACCCGACGCCAGGATTGTTGAGTACTACACGAACCGGACTTATTTTGCCAACCACAGCTGCAGCCAGGTAGACCACTCGGTGCGCATCGACCCCTACGGCAACGTCACGCCCTGCCTGGGCATCCCGTTCGGGAACCTGAAGGAGCGTTCGCTGACGGATATCTATTTCTCGCCGATGCGCAAGGCCTTCCTGGACAAGGTCCACGACAATCTTTATGCCGTGTGCTCGCGCTGCTGCAAGAACAGCGGCAGCGCCCTTGCGTCCATGCCGTCCTGCGGCGACATGCTGCACGCACCCAACGCGTAAGGCGGGAGTTTGCGGTGACAGACCATCCCTCCATCGTCTATATCCGGCTGCTGCAGAAATGCAATGCTCGCTGCGTGATGTGCACCTCGTACCAGCAGAGCCGCGACGAGGCACACCTGGATTATGTGAAAAGCCTGATCGACGAGTTTGAAGGGCTCGGCGTCAACGAAGTGCGATTCACCGGCGGCGAGACGCTGATGTACAGACAGTTGCGACCCTTGCTGGCCTTCATCGCCGACAAGCGGATGGCCTTTTCGTTCATCACGAACGGCGCTTATCTGAAAAAATTCAGCCAGGAGCTGGTGGACGCCCATGTGGGCAAGATCATCTGCTCCATCGACTCGCCTCGCCCCGAGATACACAACCGTGTGCGGCAGACCCAACGGCTGCTGGAAACCGCTTCCGCCGGCATCAAGACGATCAACCAAAAATCGGCACAGGGCCCGCACGCGGTGCAGTTCATGGTCAATACGGTGGTGTCGTCAGAAAATTACGACCACCTGCGCGATTTTCTGCCCTTCTTGCACGAGCATGGGATCAAATACTGGAACCTGATCCCCATACATGGAGAGCTGCCGATCAGGATGGGCCCGCCGCAGATCGACGCGGCGATCCGGGAGATCGAACACATTCTGGGACGGATTGAACGCGAAAACCTCGGGCTCAGCTTGAACATTTCCGACCCGATGGATTTCTTCGCTACCGCAGTCCGGGGCGCCAAGCCGGCAGAGCTCACCGGCGGGCTCCAGCGCTGCCATGTCGTGTCGCACGTCGCCTTCATCGATGCAGTCAATGGAAAGCTCACGGGCTGCAACGACCTGATGTATTCGGGATTCGATGAAATGATCGTTGGCGACATTCTCGGCAAGCCGTTCCGGCAGGTGTGGGACGCCCCGGCGTTCCGGCAAACCCGCGACGGTTTCTCATGCCAAGCCTTGCACCGTTGCGACCGCTGCGAGCCAACGAACATCAAGTTGAACAAGCACCTGGAAAACGTCGGCGCCGACAGCAATGCCGGCACGCTGCCGGCCTGGTTCTGACGCCGGCCACCCGATCCGGCGAAGCCAGGGCCTCGGGCCGGGCGTCGCCGCCACCGTGACATGCCATGACCGATCACACGACAGCCGAATTGCTGCAGCGTTACAGCGACATCACGTTCTACCCCGCCGCGGACGACGACTGCGGCTGGATCAGTGCGGTGCTGGCTCGGTTTTGCCCGCCGGGAGGGCGCGTGCTGGATCCGTTTTGCGGCTCCGCAGTGATGTCCCTGGTGGCGGCGCTCGACGGCTACGAGGTATTCGCATCGGACGCCAACCCGCTGACGGAAGTGTTCGTGCAGATGTTCAAGGGCCGCGCGGACTATTTCAAGAACATCGAGATCACGGCCGATGCGCTGGGCCGGGACGACGCGCAGTCCATCATCGGGTCGATCTGCCGGTCGGACATGTTCGGGTGCGACGCCGCCTCTATCCATGCCCTGCTCTATTGCGCGAGCAGGCTGCTCGCCGACGGAGCGTGCATTCCGGCAGCGGCGGCGCATTACCAGGCCATGTACCGGAGCGTCCGCGCCCGGACGGCGAGTTTCGTGGCCGGGCTGGAGCCGCATGCGCACGCGCTGGAACGCCGTCTCGCTTACCGTACCGGCGACATTGCCCGCATCGACAGCGGCATGGGCGCGCACTTGTGCTTTTTCGATCCGCCCTACTTCAACGGCTGCTCGTTCGCACGGTCAAGCGCGCCCTTGATCGCGCTCCTGGGCCACCGCGCAGATCCGGCCGACGACCGGGCGCTGCTCGCCGACGAAGCCGCCTACCAGCGCGCGCTGACCGGCTGGTTGAAAACATGCTGCGACGCGCTGGACGACGCGGGGGTGCTCGTGTTTGCCGTTTCGCCCGGCCAGCGGGAACAGCGGCGCCAGCTGCTCGATGCGGCGCACCGCCTCGGCCTGCCCCTGGACGAGGCGGTCTACGGCAACCAGCCCTACCTGTATTCGGTCAAGGCCGCCGCCGGGAAGGCGCCATGAACAGCCTCGGACTGCGACTGATCGAGCAGTGGTATCAACTCGACCGCGATGCGCTGCGCGCGCGCTTCGGCTTCGACGATGGCGCGCCCGGGCTCTGGCAAACCCGGCTGGCCGACTCGCCCGTGTTTCGCACCGGGCTGTTTTGCGGCACGCACAACCTGCAGGGCATCGCGCCCGGCGCGGTGCTCTGCAGCGGCGTGTGCATTGCCGACTGCATCCCCAGCCTGACACTGGAATGCTTGGCAAAAATCCACAGCCTGATGGCGACCGCCAAGCTCGCCCGCGCCACGGCCATCCTGTTTGTCGGTGTCCATGGCGAAAAGCTGAAGTTTCCGTCGCTGGCCACCGATTGGGACGACGTCCACCAGCAGGTATTGAAAGTGGCCGGGAAAATCGCGAGGCACCTGCAACTGGACGACTACCACGTGTGCAACACGGCATCGTTCAGGCACGAGCCGGCCGTCGCACACGCATGCTCGGTCATTTCGGACCATGTGCCGCGGGACAGCTTGGTCAATCTGTACGAGATTGCACGCAACCCCGGGGCGCAGCCGCTGGGCACCGCCGGCCAAATTGCCGCGACGGTCGAATGCGTGGCCTTCAACTGCGCATCGGTACTGTCCTCGATATACGGTCGGAATTTCAGCCAGCTCGTCTATTTTGAAGACCTGCAGCAAGCCCAGGTCGTCCAGTGCGCGCGGCGGGTCGATGCCGAGCTTCTGGGCCAGGGCAGCGCGGCGACGGCAGGCATTTACTTCTGCCCTTTTCCCAACCTGCGCGGGGACGGCCGGATGTACCGATCGAGCCAGGACGACAAGATTTATGCGGGCGATTCGCTGACGAAGCTGACATACCAGTTTTCATCCATGCCGGCCGAGCTGCTGGATTTCTGGCGGGAGTGCTTTTCCGACTGGAACGATGGCAAGCGGTTCAACGGCCCCAGGGATCTTGCTTTTTTCATCAACACACTGGCGCAGTGAAGTTCGCGGCCCTGCGCGGTCCTGACCGGCGCAAAACAATTCATAGACGATGGAGGGATGAAGTTGAGATACAGCATCGAAAGCCTGTTCGACGACCATGACCTGCTGAGCTTGCGCCCGTTGTTCGAAGAGCTGACCGTGGACCCGTACCTGAAGGCCGGCTTCAGGCGCAAGAGCATCATGCGCGTGCGCATCGAGAATGGCAGCGTCCGCAAGCAGGCACACGAGCCGCTGCAAATACTGTCGAGCAAGAATTTCACCGCGCCAGGCGGAAAAATTATCCGTGACTACCCAGAAATCCCGGAGCATCACTTGAACCCGGCCTTGTGCAAAGCGATCCTGACATACGCCGACCGGTGCAAAATCGATCCGCGATGCGAAATTCTGGTCCAGGCCCACCGCATTACGAGTATTGGGCAGCAGGAGAGCCTGCCAGTGACGGAAGGCCCACACCAGGATGGTATGGATTATCTCGGCATCTTGTGTGTATCACGCCACAACATTGGCGGCGGGGTATCGCAAATACTCGCGGACACGACGAGCGTGCTGTTCGAAAAGACGCTGTCGCCGGGAGAGTTTTTGCTCGTAAACGATGAGGCCTATTTCCATCACGCCACACCCACATATTGCATCGATCTGCAGCGGCAGGGCTATCGCGACATCCTGATATTTTCGACACCCACCGCCCGTCCTTCGGAACTGGTGGAGGTGGAGGCGGCCGCAGCCGGCCTGCAATGACGGCGGGAGGCGCGGGCGCCGTGCTGCTGCGTGATCGCTTCCCTGGCCGAGGCCGCAGCGGGCTCGCCGGGGCGGCCCCGAGCATCGCGGTTCGGATCTGAGAGGCCGCTGGTGCAGCAGCTGTGGCGTTTCCTGACGCAGGAAGCCGGTGTGCCGAAGGCGCGCATCGTGACGATGTCGCTACTGGCGGGCGGCGGCAATGCCTTGATGCTTGCGCTGCTCAACCTGGCGGCGGCATCCGGCGAGCACGCGGGCCAGGGGCGGCTCTTCGCCGCCTACCTGGCCACCTTCGCGCTGCACTTCTACACCCAGCGCCGCGCGATGCTGCAGGCGATGGGGGCCGTCGAGCGCACGGTGGAGCGGCTGCGCCTGCGCATCACGGACAAGGTGCGCCGCGCCCCGCTGGGGTTCATCGAGCAGGCGGGCGGGCTGCCCGGCTTCGCGGCACTGACCCAGGACACCCAGGTCATCGCGCAGTCAGGCTCCCAGGTGGTCACGACGCTGCAGTCGGTGGTCGTCCTGGCCTTCACGACGGTGTACCTGGCCTGGCTCTCACCGCTGGCGTGCCTGGCGGTCGTGCTGAGCATGGGCAGCTTCGTGCTCATGCGCATCGTGCGCCAGTCGGCCGTCGGCGAGACCATGGAGCGGGCGCACGCCAAGGAGATCGAATTCCAGCGGGCGCTCGACGACGTGGTGTACGGCGCCAAGGAGCTGCGGCTGAGCCGGCGCGAGCGCCAGCGCATGCGTGCGCATCTGGCGCAGAGCATCGAGGAGTCGCGCGCCCTCAAGCTCGATGCCCACCGCTCCGTCATCTTCGACCAGCTTTTCGGCGGCGTGGCGCTGCTGCTGCTGCTGACGGCGGTGGTGTTCGTGCTGCCGGCCGTGCTGCCCCAGGGCAGCCAGACCACCCAGCAGTTGGTGGCGACCATCCTGTACATCCTGGGGCCGGTCAGCACGCTGGTGCAGGGCTTGGCCGCGCTGGGCGCCATTGAGGCCGACATCGGGCATTTCTACGCGCTGGAGGCGCGGCTGGACGCAACCATCGAGCCGCACCATCGCCGCGCGGTGCCGCCGCTGCGGCAGTTCCGCGAGATCCGGCTGGAGCGGGTGAGCCTGCGCTACCTCGACGCCGACGGCACGGCGCCGTTCACCAGCGGCCCGCACGAGCTGACGCTGGTTGCGGGGGAGACGGTCTATGTCGTGGGCGCCAACGGTGCGGGCAAGTCCACGCTGCTCAAGCTGGTGACGGGATTGCGTGCGGCGCAGCGCGGGCGGCTGCTGCTTGACGGCGTGCCGGTCGAGCCCCGCACGCTGGAGGCCTACCGCAGCCTGTTCTCGGCCGTCTTTGCCGACTTCCACCTGTTTCCCCGCCTCTACGGGCTGCCCGAGGGCGTGGATGACGCCATGGTCAACGCCTGGATCGAGCGCCTGGGCCTGGCGGCCAAGACCCGCTGCGAGGGCGGGCGCCTGACGCATACCGATCTCTCGACGGGTCAGCGCAAGCGGCTGGCTTTCCTCGTCGCGGTGCTGGAGCAGCGCCCGATCTGCGTGTTCGACGAGCTCGCCGCCGACCAGGACCCGGCGTTCCGGCGCCGCTTCTACGAGGAGCTGCTGCCCGCCCTCAAGGCGCAGGGACGCACGCTGCTGGTCGTTTCGCACGACGATGCCTATTTCCACTGCGCCGACCGCCTGCTCAGGCTCGATGCCGGGCGTATCGTGGCCGACACCCGGCAAGCGGCGGGGATGCTGCCTGCGGCGGGCACGGAGGCTCCGGCGTGAAGAGCCAGCTGCTGGAGTTCTACCGTCGCGAGTCGGACCGGCCGCTGAAGCCGGTGCTGATGGCCATGGCGCTGTCCGGCGTGGGTACGGGCATGGTCGTGGCGCTGGCCAACCTGGGGGCGGAGTCGGCGCAGTTCACGCCCATGCGCAGCGCGCTGCTGGTGCTCTACGTGGCGGCGATGGCGCTGTACCTGGGTGGCCTGCGCCGGGCTCTGCGCGGGGGCTATGCCGCTTCGGAGCAGGCACTGCAGCGGGTCAAGGCGCGGCTGTCGTGCCGCCTGCTGCAGGCCGATCTGGGCTACGTCGAGCGCCACGCCGACAGCGGCCGCTTCACGCCGCTGAGGCAGGACACGCGGCTGATCGCGGAGGCGATGACCCATGTCCTGTTCGGTCTGAAGTCGCTCGCGCTTTTCGCCGTGAGCAGCTTGTTCATGGCCTGGAAGAGCCCGGCCACCTTCGGCCTGGTGACGCTCGTCTTCGCGGCCACGCTCCCCAAGCTCATCCGCAACTACCACCGCGCCACCGGGCAGACCCGCGCCTCGACCGAGCGCGAAGGCGAGTTCTTCGGCCTGTTCGGCCATCTGGTGCACGGCTTCAAGGAAGTCAAGCTCAACCGCGCGCGCAGCGAAGCGATCCAGGCCGACCTGGTCGCCAAGGCGCGCCAGGCTTATGCCCCACGCCACCAGGTCAACCACCGCAGCGTCGATGACCTGCAGTTCTCCAGCGGCATTTTCTACGTGCTGCTGCTGGTGCTGGTGTTCGTGCTGCCGGAGTTCTGGCCCACGCACCGCGACACCATCGAGCAGGCGCTCTCGACGGTGCTGTTCCAGATGGGCCCGCTGACGATGTTCGCCACCACGCTGCCGATGCTCGCGCGCGCAGAGGCGGCCGTCGCGGAGCTCTACGCGCTCGAAGCCGAGATCGAGGCGGCCTGCCACGGCCGCGCCGCGCAGGAGGCGCTGCCCGCATCCGCCGAGCCGCGGGTCTTCGAGCGCATCGGCTTGCATGGCGCGAGCTTCCACTACACCGACGCGGCCGGCGAGGTGACCTTCGTCTCGGGGCCGCACGAGCTGGAAATCCGCCGCGGCGAGCTGGTCTTCATCGTCGGCGGCAACGGCGCGGGCAAGTCCACGCTGCTCAAGCTCCTGACCGGGCTGTACGCGCCGCTGCAGGGTGAAGTCCGGCTCGACGGCCAACGCGTCGAGGCCTGCACGCGCGACGCCTACCGCGAGCTGTTCTCCATCGTCTTCACCGACTTTCACCTCTTCGAGCGGCTGCACGGCCTAGAAGAAGTCGATGCGGCCGAGGTGCAGCGCTGGCTGCAGGTCATGGGCCTGGAGCGCAAGACCCGCTACGCCGACGGGCGCTTCACGCACACCGCGCTGTCGACGGAGCAGCGCAAGCGCCTGGCCTTCATCGTCGCGGTGCTGCGCAACAAGCCCATCTGCATCCTCGACGAGGTCGCGTCCGACCAGGACCCTGAATTCCGGCGCCGCTTCTACCGCGAGCTGCTGCCCGAGCTGCGCGCGCGCGGCACCACCGTCATCGTCGTCTCGCATGACGACGCCTTCTTCGATTGCGCCGACCGGCTCATCCGCCTGCAGGATGGCCGCATCGTCGCCTGACCCCAGAGCAGGAACACGCGCCCCATGACCCGCCCTTCGGAATGGTTCGACGACGACATGCCCGGCACGCCCGCCGCGGTGCACAGGCCGCTGACGCGCCGCCAGCGCTTCGCGGCCTGGCTGCACGAGCATGCCCCCGTCTTCGTTGTCGCCAACTTGCTGTTCATCCTGCTGGTGGTGTTCCTGTGGAACCGCATCGTCGTGGTGATCCCGCCGGGGCAAAACGGCGTGCTGTTCCGGCTCTTCTCCGGCACCGAGGTCGACCACGTCTACGGCGAAGGCTTCTACCTGATCAGCCCGCTCAACGAGATGCACCTGTACGAGGTGCGCAAGCAGCTCATCCAGCACGAGTTCGACGTGCTCACCGCCAAGGGCATGAGCGTGAGGCTGTCGCTGGCCATCCGCTACCAGCCCGAGGCGGAAATGCTGGGCCTGCTGCACCAGCGCATAGGGCCGGACTACACCACGCGCGTGGTCATCCCGCAGGTCGAGTCGGTGATGCGCAAGCACCTGGGCCAGTACGTCGCGCAGGACGTCTACACCAACAAGGACGGGCTGCTCACCCGCGCCATCCTCGCCACGCTCGACGAGGTCGGACGCAACTTCGTGCACATCGACGACATCATCATCCGCAGCATCCAGATGCCGGACAAGATCAGGAGCGCCATCGAGGACAAGCTCGCGCAGGAGGAGTTGTCCAAGTCGTACGAGTTCCGCCTGCAGACCGCGCGCCAGGAGGCCGAGCGCCTGGCCATCGAGGCCGAGGGGCTCAAGCAGCACAACAGCATCCTCGCAAAAAGCCTGAGCGAACCGGTGCTGCAGCGCGAGCACATCGAGGCCATGCGCGAGCTGGCCAAGTCGAACAACGCCAAGACCGTGATCATGGGCAGCGGCGCCGTTGCCGACGGCAAGCTCATGTTCAACGTCGCGCCATGAAGCGCCTGATGGCGATGCTGCCGGCCGTGGCGGTGGCGCTGTTCGCCTGCACCCAGTGGTCGGGCGAGGACTATGCGCGCATGGCCGCGGCCCGCGACAGGCATGCCCGCGACGGCGGCGCCGACATCGTCGTCGCCGCCGTAGCCGATCCGCAGCAGCCCGACTACGTCAAGGGCATCGAGCTGGCGGTCGAGCAGCTCAACGCGCGCCCCGGGCGGCTGCTCGGCCGGCGCGTGAGCTTGCGCGTCGAGCAGGGCAGCGCCGATGCGCAGGCCGAGAGCCGGCTGGCGCACCGTCTGGCTATGGACGAGCGCGTCGTGGCGGTGCTCGGCCACCGCAGTGCCGACGCCGCGGTGCCGGCTTCGTTGGTCTACGAGGCGGCCCGGGTCGTGTTCATGCCGCCTTTCGCGACGAAGAAGAGCCTCACCGGCCACGATTTCCGGTACGTCTTTCGCATGGCGCCGAGCAGCCAGGTCATGGCCGACCAGCTCGCCAGCCTGACGGCGATGCTGGGTTACACGCAGGTGGCCGTGCTCAGTGCCCGCGACGACTACAGCCGCGAGACGGCTCTGCTGTTCGAGGACGCGGCCGCGGCGCGCGGCGTGCGCATCACCCATCGCAGCTCCTTCGTCGCCAGCGACGAGGACTACCGCAGCCTGGTGACGCAGCTGCAGGCCAAGCCCTTTGACGCGGTGTTCCTGTCGGCCGGCACCGAGCCGGGCGCGCGCATGGCACGGCAGCTGCGCGAGCTGGGCGTGCACACGCCTCTCATCGGCATCGATGCGCTGGATTCAGCCGACTTCCGCCGGGCCGCCGGCGATGCCGGCAACCAGACCATCGTGCCCGTGCTGTACCGCAGCAGCCGTCTTGGCGGACCCAATGCCGCCTTCGTGCAGCGCTTTCGCGCCGTCCATGGCCGCGAGCCCGACCACAACGCCGCGCAGGGCTATGACGCGATGCTGCTGCTGGCGCGTGCGATCGAGTCGGCGCGCACGACCCGCACCTCGGCCGTGATGTCGGCGCTGCACTTCATGCCGTACTGGCTGGGCGTGACGGGGCTGCACGCCTTCGATGCCCGCGGCGAGCCGCGCGCCAGGCACTACGAGTTCCAGCAACTCGTCAACGGACGGTGGCAGCCGCTGCCCGGCCTGCACCTGCGCTACCAGCTCGAACGCGCCGAGGCCGAGGCGCGGCTGGGCGCCGAGCCGCTGCCGGCCGGCTTCAGCCAGTCGTTCCAGGCGCAACTTTCGTTGCAGGAGCTGGCCGCGCTGCAGTTCGATCTGGCGCACCGCCTGCTGCCGGTGCAGCGTCTGGGCGTGCTGGTGGGCGTGCGCGGTGCACAGGCGCCAGCGCCGGCCCTCGCGCAGATCAAGCGCCTGGGCCAGAGCCGGGGCCTGAGCGTCGAAACCTGCGTGGTGCACGGCGGCTCGCTCGACGGCGACCTGGAGCGCTGCCTGAAGACGCTGGCGCAACAAGCGCGGGTCCAGGCGCTGATGCTGGCGCACTTCGACGAGCTGCGCGGCGAGGATGCTGCGGCCCTGGCGGCCAGGCTGCGGGCCGTACCGCTGCCGGTCTTCGCGCTGAGCGCCACGGGCAACCGGGTCATGCCTGCCGGGCTGGCGGTGTATGTGAACGAGGCAGGCCAGCAGGGCGACTTCGGCGTGGCGACGCAGGCCGCCGAGCGCATGCTGCTGCGCCAGGCGGCCGACACGCTCGTGCACGGCCTGGCCAACTTGCCCGTCGTCAAAGCCGATCCGCAGCGCCTGAGCGCGTTGGGCCTGCAGAGCAGCCCAGTGCTGCTGGCGCTGTTCCACGATGAGATTTCCCCGCCGACGGCAGGTCCGGTGCTGCCCGGGCCAGGCAGCGCATCGCCTGCACCGGCGACCACCGTGCCGTCGCCACCCTGACCCCTGCTTGAGGTACACGCCATGTTCGCTCCGCATCCGCTCGACTTTCCCGTGCTGTACGCCCTGGCCTGCATGCTGGTGGCTGCGTTCGGTCGCCATCACAAATGGGGCTTCTGGGGGTACTTATGGGCGTCGCTGCTGATGTCGCCGTTGCTGGGCCTGCTGTTCGTGCTGGCCGGCGAAGCGCCGGCGCGCCGCGGCAAGCCGCAGCGCGTGGCGCCACCTTCCTCAGCGCCGTAACGGCGGGCCGCCTCGCCACGGGCACGTCTTTCCTCCTGCCACGAAAGGACAGCCTATCGCCTGGATTCAGCGTCAACCCTTCGCGCCGGCCTGCCAGCGGTTGTCGTCGGTGACGTACCACCGGCGCCCGTACAGGACCCACGCCCTCCCCCGTCAAGCCTTCCCAAACCATGGAGAACGCTCTCATGAGCACAATCGATCACCCCAACACCGAGGCCACGTCTGCCGAGGCCCGCGTCACCTCGGACCCCGTACTGGTTTCGGACGTAGTGCGCTCGGACCGGCTGCTGCTGGCCGACAACACCGTCAAGAACCATGTCATTGCCGCCACCGGCGTCAGCCTGGTGCCGGTGCCGCTGCTGGATTTGGCGGCCATCATGGGCATCCAAGTCGATCTGATGCACGAGCTGTGCAAGCTTTACGACGTGCCCTTCAAGGAAAAGCTGGTGCGCTCGCTGCTGACGTCGCTGGCCGGCGCCGCCGGCACCGTGGTCGCCATGGCGACACTGACCAGCCTGGCCAAGACCGTGCCGATGCTGGGCTCGGTGGCCGGCGCGGCCGGGCTGTCGGCCACGGCCGCAGCGGTGACCTACGCCACCGGCCGGGTCTTCATTCAGCATTTCGAAGGGGGCGGCTCCTTGAGCGACTTTGATCCGGTGCAGTTCAAGGAACTGTTCAAGGCCAAAATCAAGGAAGGCGCCCAGGTCGTCAAGTCGTTCAAGCCCAAGTCGACCACCAACACCGACCAAACCGCCCAAACCGTCTGATGCGGCTTGCACCCTGAGCGCCGTTCGCTGACGGGCTCAGCCCGCCGGTGCCGCCGCCATGCATGCCAGACGCGGCGCCGGCGCCGTGCCGGCGCACCTCATGAAGGGTTGTTGAACTTCCCGTGCAAATCGGTGCGATAGCAGCCGAATTTGCCTTGCAGGACAGTCACGTGAGCAAGGAGGTTCCCGGACTAGGTCCGCCGGGTATTGAGCAGTTGCTGGCCCGAGAGGCCGCTGAGCACCACCACGTCGGGCTGCGGTGCGATCTCACGGGCGTAGCGGTAGATCTCCTGGCGATAGAAGTACGCGATGCTCGCCACCGCTGCCCGCAACGTAGGCAGCAGGATGGGCTGCGCCAGAATGCAGCTGCCGAACCCCCGGCGCCCCTGGTGACCCACTCGGCCCGGCAGCAGCCTCTTTGCAGCAGCGACCTGTACAGGCACTGCCCCTGTCCCAGGCTGCGCATTCTCCTTGAGGCACACTGCTGCTTTTGGAAGGACTGCCGTGAGCGATCAACTCTCCATCGCCGGAACGGCATTGGAGTATTTCCATGTCTGCGCGTTCTTCAACAGCCGTGACGAGGAGTACGACGTGCTCACGCCCTTCTTCGCGGAAGGGGTGCAGCAAGGCGAGAAAAACGTCCATATCGTCGACCCTTGCCTGATGGACGAACACCGTGCGCGGCTGTCGGCTGCCGGAATCGACGCTTCCCGGTGCGAGGCCTGCGGGCTGCTTGAAATCCTCCCCTGGCGCAAGGCCTACCTGGACGAGCAAGGCGTTTTCGACAAGGACCGCATGCTGGCCGCACTGGATGCGATGACCGCCTCGGTCCCCGATGGAGCTTACAGACGGTTGCGGATCATGGGCAACATGGCCTGGGCGCTTCATGGGGGCGCTGCCACGCCCGAGAAGCTCATCGAGTACGAAGTCGAGGTCAACGACGTGCTATCGCGCAACCGCCAGCCGGCCGTGTGCGTGTACGACGTGTCCAAGCTCAGCGGCGCCATGATGATGGACCTGCTTCGCACCCATCCGCTGACGATCATCGGCGGCGTTATGCAGGAGAATCCGTTCTACACCCCTCCCGCCCAGATGCTGCGGGAACTTCGTGCCCGTGAGCAGCCCGCCCCATCCGCTGCCGCCTGAAGGCGGGCAGCAGCGTGGCCGCTCGAACGCTCGTGAGCACGGCGGCGAACCTGCACCGACCCAGGAGGCGCTGCGCGACCTGATGGGCCTGCTGGCCCTGCCGGCGCTGTGGGCAGGCAGGGGCGGTGAAACCATCCTGGAGCTCATGACCCAGGCGGTCGAGCGCATCGTGCCGCTCACGGTGTCCTGCGTGCAGGTTTCCATCCTGCCTTCGCAACCGCCCACGAGAGTGCTGCGAGTGAACGGGCGCACCTTGGACAATGCACAGGTTTCTGCGTGGGCGCCTTTCGTGCAGGCTTGCAATGGCATGGCGCACCACATGGACAAGTCGATGCTGCAGGACACCCCGCTGGGGCCGCTGCGCGTGATCCGGCTGTACCTGGGCTCGGGGTCGCGAGGCGGCAGCATCTGGTTTGCCTCGCGTGACGAGAGTTTTCCGTCGCTGGCCCACAGTGCCTTCCTGCGCGCCGCGGTATCGCTGGCCACGACCGGGTTGCACACCGCGCGGCTGAACCATGAACGCGAGCAGGCCAGCCGCGCCAAGGACGAGTTCCTGGCCATGCTTGGACACGAGCTCAGAAACCCGTTGGCGCCCATCGTCACGGCCTTGCAGCTGATGCGCCGGCGCAGCGATCAGCCGCCCTCGCGGGAACAGGAAATCATCGAGCGCCAGGTCAACCACCTGACGCGCCTGGTTGACGATTTGATGGATGTCACCCGCATCACGCGAGGGCGCGTGGAGCTGCAGCCGCAAGCGGTGGAGATGCAAACCGTGCTGGCCGAGGCTTTCGAGGGCGTAAGCCCCTTGGTAGAACAGCGCCGGCACCAGCTGATACTGCAGGCCGCGCAGACGCCAGCCATGGTCATGGGCGACCCTGCACGGTTGCGACAGGTGTTCGTCAACCTGCTCACCAACGCCGCCAAGTACACCGATGCCGGCGGCCATATCGAGGTCCGGCTGACCTGCAGCACGCACGCCGTGGAGGTTGCCATACAGGACGACGGCATCGGGATCGAGCCGAAGCTGCTGCCGCTCGTGTTCAACCTGTTCGAGCAGGGCACCACCACCATCGAGCGCTCGGGGGGTGGTCTGGGTATCGGGCTGGCCATCGTCAAGAACCTCGTGGACTTGCACCAGGGCTCGGTGACGGCACACAGCGATGGAACCGGTCGTGGATCGACCTTCACCGTGAGGCTGCCGCTGCACAGGAACGTCGCGTTGCCGCTGCCGGCAGACAGCCCGGTCATGGAGGCACCGCAAGGCGGTCGCAGGCTGCGCCTGTTGCTCGTCGACGACAACGCCGATGCCATGCAAATGATGCACGATGCACTGGTCGCGCACGGCTTCGAAGTGGTTACGGCACCGGACCCTGTTGAAGCACTGAAGTTGTCTGCCGGCTTCGATCCCGACGTGGCCGTACTCGACATCGGCTTGCCGGTCATGGACGGCTACGAGCTCGCGCACGAGCTGCGGCAAGTCAGCGGCATCAGTGACAAGCCCAGGCTCATTGCCTTGACGGGGTACGGTCAGCCGAAGGATCGTGCGCGCGCAGCCGCTGCCGGGTTTGAGTCCCACTTCGTGAAACCTGTCCATACGGCCATGCTGATTGCCGCCATCGAGGCGCCGTGTCCTCCCGGGCAGCGTCCAGTACCCACAGGCGACCATCGACGCGAACTACCGTGATCAGTTCAGGCGGGTATTACCGGCGCGCTGCGCGCGGATTCGAAAGCTTGCCCGCTTCGTCGACGATGCCGACAATCCAGTTGGGCGGAAGACGCTGGGCCGTGAACAGGGCGTCGAACTTCTCCGTGGTCAGTCCCACGCCCAACGAGTAGGCGACGCGGCCATCGAGGAGCACCGGCACGTCGAGGCCGGCATCTCATGTCTGCACCATGCCGACCGCTTCAGACCAACCTTCACGAAGCTCAGCTTGCCTCCATCCCCGGCCGTTTGGCAAGCGCGTGCGACAACCCCGGCTTGGCGCGTGGCGCCCATCCAGATGTGCCCAATCGTCCGGAGGAGGTTGGAATTGCATTGGCAATGTGCATTGCTGGGTGAATGACCAGGATCAGCCCCGGCACAGTTGCCTACGACGTCAATTTGTCATGCCATCAAGTAACTCAGCAGGCTTTTCACCTTCAATGGCTTGTGGAGCGTGTCCGATACACCGGCACAGCTCACCGGCAAGCCGGGTGCTTGCATCCCAATGACACGCCCAGCGTTGCAGCGCTTGGCGAAAGCCTCGATGTCCGCTACCGGGGCACCGTCGAGTGCGACGATGACAAAGTCGTAGCGTTGCAACTGGGCCAGCCTGTCGGCAGCGTGGAGCGTGGCGGCCTCGTGGACTTCGGCGATGCCGAGTTGGCGCGCCGCAGCGGCCACGGTTCGCCGGAGCACGAAATGCGGCTCGAACAACAACACGGTGGGCATCAGCGCCGTCATTGGCCGGCTCCGGGCAAAAGCAGTTCCTCCGCAACGAGGTCTCGCAGCGATGCCAGGATCGCCAGGTCCGTTGCATCCAGTTGCCGCGGCTTCGTGTCGATCAGACACAGGGTGCCGACCCGATGGCCGTCTGCGGCAGCCAGTGGCGCTCCAGCGTAGAAGCGGATGAACGGTGCGCCCGTCACCAGCGGGTTGTCCGCGAATCGCTCATCGGCACTGGCGTTCTCGATCACGAAAATCGAATCGCCGACCACGGCATGGCCGCAGAAAGAGATGTCGCGCCCGGTCTCGCAGACATCCAGGCCTACACGGGCCTTGAACCATTGCCGGTTTTCGTCGATCAGGCTCACGAGCGCGATGGGGCAGTCAAATTCGTTGGCCGCAAACCTCACCACCCGGTCAAAGCGTTCTTCCGGTGGCGTATCCAGGATCAGCAGCGCGCGCAGCGCGGCGAGCCGTTCATGTTCTTCAGCGGGAATCGGTGCAGGAGTCATCGACAACACAGTCAAGGATGAAGTCAGGCCAGCATGTAGGCGACCTGGTCGAGATCAATCACCATGTGCGTTGTGCGCTGGCCCGCCCGCGTCACGGTGATTGTTTGGAACTCACCAAAAGCGGCGGCCCGCATGGCACCCAGCTGTACGGCGGCTCCCTGCGCCCAGGCGGTCACCCGGTGCACTGCGATGGCGGCCAGTCCACCGTCTGGCATGGCTACCACGATCGCCACCTGTGGGGCATTGACAGCCTCTCGGCAGCTATACGCGGGAAGCAAGACCAAGGGCAGACTTTGCCCGCGAAAGGACAGCCTGGCGTCGCCACGCATCAATTGCACAATGGTGGCTGGCTGGAGCGCGACAACGTGAACGACACGGTCAACAGGCGTGGCGTAGGTCGTGTCCGCTTCGAACAGCAAGTAGGACACCGCGCCTGATGCATGCGGGCACGAGGCCACAGACGCCATCCGGGAATGATCAGCGCGACTGCCTCGGCTGATCTCGGCTTCCGGCAGGGCACGCAGCAGCCGTTCAACGTCCACCCGCAGCACTTCGCTGCCGTCGGGTGCCATGGCTGGTTCAAACTGATCGGCGTGAGGTGGCACTGCCAGCTGGAGCAGCTGCCGGGCCTCGTTGACCAGGACGGCTGCGCTGAGCTGGCCGCTGCACACTACCGCCCAAAGTTTGGCGCCCATCGTGCGGTCCTGCTCGTCCCGCAACGCAGCAAGGTCAAGCACAGGCATTTTGCGCGCGCGCCAGGAGCCAATGCCGCGCGCGTGCGAGCCTGGCGGCAGCACAAGCTCCAGCGCCGTCGCTGGCGCGACTTCCAGCAGATGCTGCGCCGGGATGGCCCAGCGCAAGCCACCCGCGTTCAAGATGGCATGGGGCTGACGCTGTACCGGGCTCACATCGCTGTCCTGGGTCACCATCCCCCAGGACAGCCCGTTGTCTTCGCACCAGACCTGCGTCAGGTCCATCAGACGCTTGACCTCCAGCAGTGCTGCGGTGCCTGCGTCCGCCCAGCGCACGCAAGACTGGAACAGCTCGCTTGGGTCATCATCGTGATGAAGCCGGGACACCGAAGCCGCGGCGGCAACACCGTGCAGGGAGCTGACCCGCACGGCGACGGCCTTGCCGGCGCTGTGCAACAGCAGTGCCTGGTGTCCGGGCGTCGTGGCGTGCCCCATATTCAGCCACAGGGCCAAGTCCAGCAGCGGCACCATGCCCCATGGGGTGGCGCAGGTGCTGGCCAGCGCACCGCTGCGCCGGGGCAACGGTCGGGACGCTTCCACCGAGACAGCTTGGGCCACGGCGTCGCTTGCCACGGCCAACTCCTGGTCGCCGATGCGCAACCGCGCATAGCGGCCATGTCCGCTCATGCCCGCACCGCCTCATGCTGCAGGGCCTGCAGCAGTCCGGCCACGTCAGTCGTGGACGAGGCTTGTTGGCTCATCGCGGCATGGATGTCGGCAATGGAACGCGTGGTGGTGTCCACCTGCTGCTGGATGCGACGGAATGCCGCGTCCACTTCCTCGGACAACCGCCCACCTTCAGCAACGCGCGCCCCGTTCTGGCTGAGCAGCTTGGTGATCTCGCGTGCAGAAGTTGCCGACTTTTCCGCAAGCTTGCGAACCTCATCGGCCACGACGGAAAAGCCCATGCCATGCGCCCCGGCGCGAGCGGCCTCGATGGCGGCGTTGAAGGCCAACAGATGGGTCTGGCTGGCGATCTCGCTGATCGTGTCGATGATTTCGTGCACGGCATCGGAGGACTGCCGCAGCTCGACGATGGCTTCTCGGGAGCGTTGCAGCAGTTGACTTCCCTCTGCGGCCTGATCCTGCATCTGGCCTGCCAGCTCGGCAGTGCGCTCGGTGGTTCGCGCCACGCTGCTGATCGACTCGCTCATGTCCTGCAGCAGCCGGGAAATGCCCGATACCTTGGCGGATATCTGACGCTCGCGCTCGACTTGCGCGCCGATGTCCATGGCGAACTTCACGACCTTGTAGGGCTTGCCGTCGTTGCCCAGGATCGGGTTGTAAGTTGCCTGAATCCACACCTCGGCGTTGTGCTTGCCGACACGGCGAAAGCGCCCGGACTTGAACTGCCCCTCGGCCAAGTCGGCCCAGAAATCACGGTAAGCCTGCGTGCGCACCTCATCGGGGTTGCAGAACATCGCGTGATGCTGCCCGCGGATTTCATCCAGCGTGTATCCCAGCGTGCGCAGGAAGTTGCTGTTGGCGCTGAGCACGTTGCCTTGCAGGTCGAACTCGATGACAGCTTGCGAGCGGTTGATCGCGTCGAACTTGCCCTGGGCCTCTGCCGCTCGCTGCATCTCGTCGGTGATGTCCGTGGCGAACTTGACGACCTTGACCGGCTTGCCGTTGACGTCAAAGACAGGGTTGTAGGACGCCTGAATCCACACGTCCTCTCCCGACTTGGAAACGCGCCGGTAGCGGCCAGCGTCCGGCTCGCCGCGTGAAAGGCGCTGCCAGAACAATTGGTACTCGTGCGAGCGGCTGTGGCCGGCATCGCAAAAGAGGCGGTGATGCTGGCCGACAATCTCCTGCAGCGTATAGCCCAGCGCGGACAGGAAGTTTCCGTTGGCGCAGAGCACCCGCCCTTCAAGGTCGAACTCGATCACGGCCATCACCTTGTCGATGGCGGCCATCTTGCCCTCGAAGTCGAGCTGCATGCGACGCACGTCAGTGACGTTTGTCGCCAACTTGACCACGCCGGCTGGGCGTCCAGATTCATCAAAAATCGGGTTGTACGAGGCCTGCAGCCAGACTGCTCGTCCTCGCTTGTCCAGCCTCATGTAAACGCCGGAGTCCGCTTGTCCGGCGCCCAGCCGTTTCCAGAGCGCGTTGTAGGCATCGCTTTGCGCGAATTCCGGGGTGCAAAAAATCTGGTGGTGCTGGCCTATGACTTCATCCGCGCTGTACCCCATGCAAGAAAGGAATAAATCGTTGGCACGTATCACGTGACCTTCAAGGTCAAACTCGACGACGGCCTGCACTTGATCAAGAGCGGCCAGCAATCCCGCTTGACGGGCAATGTCAGCGGCGGCGGCACGGGGCAGGTTCGCAAGCAAGGCAGGTCTCCAAGGCATGGGCAGTACCCCACCCTTATCGGACCAGACAAGCCTCTGTTTAGGCCTTCGTCAATCAATCCCGTCCTTGACCAATTTTTTGAGGGACACGCCGTTCCACGCCTTGAGATTCGACACCCTCATGACCTCGGGACGCACCGTCGATCAAGCTTCGCCTTGCGCGCACGATCGCGCCACTCCTGGGTCCGACACCCGCATCGCTGGCCTGCTGGTCCGCGTGGTAGCTGGAACGCACCATCGCGCCCACGGCGGCGTGGGTGAAACCCATCTTGTAGGCCTCGTCCTCGAACATCTTGAAGGTGTCCGGGTGCACGTAGCGGCGCACCGGCAGGTGGTGGCCGCTGGGCGCGAGGTACTGGCCCAAGGTCAGCATGTCGATGCCGTGCGCGCGCATGTCACGCATGACTTCCAGGATTTCCTCGTCCGTCTCGCCCAGGCCGACCATGAGGCCGCTCTTGGTCGGCACGCCAGGGACGGCTTCCTTGAAGCGCTGCAGCAGCGTGAGGCTGAACTGGTAGTCGGCGCCCGGGCGCGCTTCCTTGTACAGGCGCGGCACGGTCTCCAGGTTGTGGTTCATCACGTCCGGCGGCGCTTCCTTCAGGATGTCCAGCGCCTTGTCCAGGCGGCCGCGGAAGTCGGGCGTCAGCACCTCGATCTGCGTTGAAGGCGACAGCTCGCGCGTCTTGCGGATGCACTCCACAAAGTGGCCGGCGCCGCCGTCGCGCAGGTCGTCGCGGTCCACGCTGGTGATGACCACGTACTTGAGCTTGAGCGCCGCAATCGTCTGCGCCAGGTTCTGCGGCTCGTTGACGTCCAGCGGGTCCGGGCGGCCGTGGCCGACGTCGCAGAACGGGCAGCGCCGCGTGCACTTGTCGCCCATGATCATGAAGGTCGCCGTGCCCTTGCCGAAGCACTCGCCGATGTTCGGGCAGGAGGCTTCCTCGCACACGGTGTGCAGCTTGTGCTCGCGCAGCGTCTGCTTGATCTCGTAGAAGCGCGTCGTGGGCGAACCGGCCTTCACGCGTATCCACTCCGGCTTCTTGAGCACTTCGGCCGGCACCACCTTGATGGGGATGCGTGAAGTCTTGGCCTGCGCCTTTTGCTTGGCGGTGGGGTCGTAGGGGGAAGGCTGGCTTGCCATGGGTCGGTCTCCGGTTGAAGTCCGGCAGCCGGCGCAAGTCCCGTGCCGCGCAAGGCCAGTCCCCAACGGCTAGCGCCCCCGCCCTTGCGCCGCTCCCGCCAAGGCCACGCCGGCGTGGTGCGACAGCTGTCGCGCTGTCGCAGGCGCGCGCAACAGCTGTCGTGCATGCGGCGAAACACGCCCCCCGTCGCCCATGGCGCGCGCCCACGGACCATCCCTGTGAAACGCGTTGCCATGAGGTCCTAACCACCGGGCGCGAAAGCGCTGGCACGGCCCGTGCAAAAGAGTGCTTGCCTCGGCAATGGCATCGCAGCCGCGAAGGCCAATGCCCATTCATCCAAGGAGACGGCGATGAGCGCAACGACGGAGCACATGCTCTGGATGTACGAGAAGATGGTTGAGATCCGCGAGTACGAGGAGACCATGTCCAAGGTCTACCTCGAAGGCAAGTTGCCGCCGCACATTCAGAAGGGCTTAGCCTTCGACATTGGCGGCGGGCCGGTGCCCGGTGAGATGCACCTGGCCGCCGGCCAGGAGCCGGTGGCCGTGGGCGTGTGTGCACACCTGCGAACCGACGACACCGTCGTCGGCTCGCACCGGCCCCACCACTTCGCGATCGCCAAGGGCGTGCCCCTGGACCCGATGACCGCCGAGATGTTCGGCAAGGACACGGGCCTGGGCCGCGGCAAGGGCGGGCACATGCACCTTTTCGACCCGGCGCACAAGTTCAGCTGCAGCGGAATCATCGGCGCCAGCCTGCCGCCGGCCTGTGGAGCGGCGCTGGTGGCCAAGAAGCGTGGTACCGATGCCGTGGCGGTGGCCTTCTTCGGTGAAGGCGCAACCAACCAGGGTGCGTTCCATGAGTCGCTGAACCTGGCGTCGCTGTGGAAGCTCCCCGTGCTGTTCGTCTGCGAGGACAACAAGTACGCGATCTCGGTCGAGAAGTCCGAATCGACCTCCGTTGCCTGGAACGCCGATCGCGCCAGCGCCTACGGCATGCCGGGCGTGCTGGTGGAGCACAACGACGCGCTGGCCGTCTACGAGGCCGCCGGCGCAGCCATTGCGCGGGCACGCCGCGGCGAAGGGCCGACGCTGCTGGAGGTCAAGACCGACCGCTACTTTGGCCACTTCCAGGGCGACCCCGAGGCGTACCGCCGCAAGGGCGAGGTCGCCGAGCTGAAGAAGAACGACCCGATCGCGAGGCTCGCCGGCCAGTTGCGCCGCCAGGGCCTGCTCGATGACGCGCGCGAAAACGCGCTGCGTGCCGACGTGCGCCAGCGCGTGGCGCAGGCCTTCGAGTACGGCCGCAGCAGCCCCTATCCGAAACCCGAGGACGCGCTGCTGCACGTCTTTGCCTGAGCGTCCAGACCCGATCGCAAGGAAACATCAATGACCACGACCCGCAAGCTCACGATGGCGCAGGCCATTTCGGAAGCCATCGCGCAGGAGATGGCGCGCGACCCCGACGTTTTCGTTCTGGGCGAGGACATCGGCAAGTACGGCGGCATTTTCGGTGCCACCGGCGGCCTGCTGGAAAAATTCGGCAAGGACCGCATCATGGACACGCCCATCTCGGAGACCGCATTCATCGGTACCGCGATCGGCGCCGCGGCTGAGGGCATGCGCCCCATCGCCGAGATCATGTTCGTCGACTTCTTCGGCGTTTGCATGGACATGATCTACAACCACATGGCCAAGAACACCTACATGGCCGGCGGCAACATCCGGCTGCCCATGGTGCTGATGGCGGCCACCGGTGGCGGCTACAACGATGCCGCGCAGCACTCGCAGTGCCTGTGGTCCACCTTCGCGCACATGCCCGGCATGAAGGTGGTCGTGCCCTCCAACGCCTACGATGCCAAGGGCCTGATGATGCAGGCCATCCGGGACGACAACCCGGTGATGTTCCTGTTCCACAAGGGGATCATGGGGCTGCCCTGGATGTCCTACTTCGAGGGCAGCACGACGGACGTGCCCACCGAGGCCTACGCCATTCCCTTCGGCCAGGCGCGCGTCGTGCGCGAGGGCAGCGACGTGACCATCGTCACGCTCAGCCAAATGGTGCAGAAGGCCGTGCTTGCCGCCAACGAGCTGGCCGGCGAGGGCATCTCCGCCGAGATCGTTGACCTGCGCACCCTGGTGCCGCTGGACCGCGCCACGGTGCTGCAGTCAGTGCGCAAGACCGGCCGCCTGCTGGTTGCCGACGAAGACTACCTGAGCTTCGGCCTAACGGGTGAGATCGCCGCGCTGATCGCGGAGAACCTCGACAGCGTCGTGCTCAAGGCGCCGGTGCGCCGCCTGGCCGTGCCGGACGTGCCCATCCCGTTCAGCCGCCCGCTCGAACAGTTCGTCATTCCCCAGGTTCAACACATCGCCACCGCCGCGCGCCAGCTGATGAACGCGCGCCGCCCTGAAGGAGCTCTCGCATGAACATCGAAATCACCCTTCCCGCCGACGCCTGGCAGGACGTCGAGCCCGGCACCGAGGCGCTGGTCGAGGAATGGCTCGTCGCCGAAGGCAGCACCGTCGCGGCCGGCCAGACCCTGGCCAGCGTCGTGGTGGTCAAGGCCAACCACGACATCGTCGCGCCGCAGGCCGGCGTACTGGAGAAGATCCTGGTTGAGGCCGAGAGCACGTTCAAGCCCGGCC
Source organism: Azohydromonas lata (assembly GCF_034427735.1). Lineage (NCBI taxonomy): Bacteria > Pseudomonadati > Pseudomonadota > Betaproteobacteria > Burkholderiales > Sphaerotilaceae > Azohydromonas > Azohydromonas lata. Next base: position 73,382 of record NZ_JAXOJX010000012.1, on the reverse strand, counting down.
AAGCGCTGGCCATGCTCAGGAGCGCGGCATGAGCGAAGCCGTGGCAGCCACGGCGCCGGCGCTGATCCCGCTCAAGGGACTGCGTGGCAGCATCGCACGCAACATGAGCGCGGGCTGGCAGGCGCCGCGCGTGGCCATGGCCGTGGACGTCGACATGACCGCCTGCCAGGCACTGCAGGCCTGCGTCGCGGAGCAAGGCACGAAGCTGACGCCGACCGCACTGGTCGTGCGCGCCGCGGCGCTGGCGCTGCGCCGCCACCCCGCAATGAACGCGCTGATGCGCGAGGGCGGCATCGAGCGTGCCCCGGACGTGCACGTCGGCCTGGCGGTGGCCGTCGACGGTGGGTTGGCCGTGCCGGTGCTGCGCGAGGCCGACACCAAGTCGGCCACGCAGCTGGCGGCCGAAGCACGCGAGCTTGCCGCGGCGGCGCGCGCAGGACAGCTGCCGCCGCGTGCCTACCAGGGCGGCACCTTCACCGTCACCAGCCTGGGGATGACCGGTATCGACTGGTTCACGCCGATCCTGAACCCGCCACAAGTGGGCATCCTGGGCGTCAGTCGCGTGATCGAACGGGCCGTGGTACGCGGCGCAACGGTCGTGCCCGCACCGATGACCACGTTGAGCCTGATTTTCGATCATCGCGCCATCGATGGCCATCCGGCCGCGCTGTTCCTGCGCGAGCTGGCGGACCTGCTCGAACAGGCACGCGAGCTGTGAGTGCGAGCGACCCCATCCTGACCGGTGGCGGCGTGGCCTGCGCCGAGCAGCGCTGGAACGAGGCGCAGCTGCTGCAGCCGCCCACCAACCCGGTGGCGCGGCTGTGGCATTACGACGCGCCGGCCGTCGTGCTGGGCTGCTCGCAGCGGCGGCTGCTGGCCACGGTGGACGACCGCTGCGAGCTGCCGGTGCTGCTGCGCGACGCGGGCGGCGGTGCCGTGCTGGTCGGGCCGTGGATGCTGGGGCTCTCGGTGGCACTGCCGGCCGCCCACGAGCTGGTGCGTGGCGGGCCCGTGCCGGCCTACCGCTGGCTCGGTGAGGCGCTGGCCGGCGTGCTGCGGCGCTTCGGCATCGCGGCGACGGCGCTGGCGCCGACGGCACTCGCCGCATCGCGCGCCGACGACCCGCTGGCGTGGGCCTGCTACGGCGGGCTCTCTCCCTGGGAGGTCGTGGCGCAGGAGAAAAAGCTCGTCGGCCTAGCCCAGGTACGCCGGCGCACCGGCGTGCTGCTCGTGGGCGGGCTGCTGCTGGCGCCGCCGCCCTGGGCACTGCTGTGCCGCGTGCTTGGCCGACCCGAGGCCGATGCGCGGGCGCTGGCCGCGCGCACGACCTCTGTGCAGGAGACGGCCGGCCGCGACGTACCGGTGCAGGCGCTGGCCAAGGCCGTCGAGCAAGCACTGCTGCAGGCCTGGCAGCCACCGGCCGCCACGGCACGCCAGCCGGCGTCGCCCAGCGACCTGGATTGGGCCTGCGCCGGGGCGTGAGCCACCGGCGCAGGCAACCAGGGTACGCGCCCCAGCGTCGAGGGTGCGTTTGCAACCAATGAATGCAAGGATATTCCCAATGAAGATGGAGACAACCGGCCGCGCCTGCGAGGGCGCCCCGGCCAACGACCCGCCGTCCATGCGGCATCCGGAAAAGCGACCTCAACTCGATCGCCGTGGCTTCATGCGCAGCGGCGGCCTGGCCGCCATCGGCGTGAGCGTCGTGCCCGCGACGCTCACGATGATGCCCGCCGAGGTCTACGCCAAGTCCTTCGGGACGCTGGGCGAGACCGCGGGCCGCACGCTGATCAAGATGGCGCGCGACATCTTTCCGCACGACAAGCTGCCCGACCGCTTCTATGCCGAGGCCGTCACGCCCTACGACACCAAGGCCGCCAACGACCGCGCGCTCAGGACGCTGCTGCTGGGCGGCGTGGCCGACCTCGACACGCGTGCGCGCCGACAGCACGGCCAGCCCTACCTCGACGTGCCCAGCGAAAACGAGCGCGTCGCGCTGCTCAAGGCCATCGAGCCCGGTGCCTTCTTCCAGAAAGTCAAGGGTGACCTCATCACCGGCCTCTACAACAACAAGGCGCTGTGGCCGCTGTTCGGCTATGAAGGGTCGTCCTGGGAAAAGGGTGGCTACGTGAACCGCGGCTTCAACGACATCGACTGGCTCTGAGGCCCGCTGGCAGGAAGCAACATGACACCCAAGTACAAGCTCAGCGACGACAGCGTGGTCGTCATCATCGGCTCGGGCGCAGGCGGGGGGACGCTGGCCAACGAGCTGGCGCAGCGCGGCGTCAAGTGCGTCGTGCTGGAGGCCGGCAAGCACTGGACACAGGCGGACTTCGAGAACGACGAATGGGCGATGTTCAACAAGATCTCTTGGCTGGACAAGCGCATCTCGGCCGGCGGCTGGCACCACACCAAGACCTACCCCCACCTGCCGGCGTGGATCGTCAAGGGCGTCGGCGGTTCGACCGTGCATTGGTCCGGCGTCGCGCTGCGCTTTCGCCCGCACGACTTCCAGACCCGCACCATCTACGGTGAGGTGCCCGGCGCCAACGTCCTCGACTGGCCGCTGGGCTATGACGAGCTCGCTCCGTTCTACGACCTGGCCGAAAAGAAGATGGGTGTCGCGGGCTCGAAGGCAAGCGGCCAGCCCGAGATGCCGCCCAACAACCACTACCGCGTGATCGAGGCGGGAGCGCGGGCGGTGGGCTACAAGCAAATCGTCCGCCCGGCGGCCTCCAACTCGGCACCCTACGACGGGCGCCCGGCCTGCCAGCAGATCGGCTTTTGCATGCAAGGCTGCAAAATCGGCGCGAAGTGGTCCACGCTGTACACCGAGATCCCGCGCGCGGTCGCGACCGGCCTCGTGGAACTGCGGCCCGAGAGCATGGTGCTGCGCATCGAGCACGACAAGTCGGGCAAGGCCACGGGCGTGCTGTATGCCGACAAGTCCGGCCGCAAGCATCTGCAGAAGGCCCGCGTGGTGTGCGTTGCCGGCAACTCCATCGAGTCAGCCCGGCTGCTGTTGAACTCCGCCTCGTCGATGTTCCCGGATGGTCTGGGCAACAGCTCAGGCCAGGTCGGCCGCAACTACATGAACCATTCGACGGCCGCGGCCGTGTCCATCAACCGCAAGCCGGTCTACATGTACCGCGGCTTCGACATCGCCGCGGTGGTGGCCGACGAGGTCGCGCTGGACACCAAGCGCGGTTTCTTCGGCGGCTACTACCTCGAAGGCCTGGCGCTGCACCTGCCCTACACCGCCGCCTTCATGAAGCCGGGCGGCTGGGGACGCGACGTGACGTCGGCACTGGAGATGTACGACCACATGAGCTGCGTGTGGGTCTGCGGCGAGGATCTCGCACGCGAGCAGAACTCGATCACGCTGCACCCGACCGAGAAGGACCAGTACGGCCTGCCCGTCCCCATCGTGACCAAGACCTACCACGAGAACGACGAGCGCCTCGCGGCCCATGGCCTGCAGCAGTGGCGCAAGCTCTCGGAGGCGGTGGGCGCCACCCGCGTGATCGACATGCCGGCCTACCCCGCCAGCCACAACATGGGCACGAACCGCATGAGCGCCAAGCCGCGCGACGGCGTGGTCAACAAGTGGGGCCAGTCGCACGACGTGAAGAACCTGTTCGTCTCTGACGGCAGCCAGTTCACATCCAGCTCCGCGGCGAACCCGACGCTGACCATCGTCGCGCTGGCGATCCGCCAGGCCGGGCACATCGCCGAGGCGATGCAGCGCCGCGACCTCTGAGCGTCGCCCTACCCGGCGCACCCGGGCCGGGACCCCTTGTCTCCTTGGTGCGGACCCACGAGGCTGGGCCGCACGGCTTGGCTGCCGTCGCCGCACGCGTGCAACGGCAGCCATTTTTTGGACTGTATGGACATGAACATGCACACTGAACCCGTCGATCTTCCCGACGCCGATGTCGTCGTGCTGGGCGGCGGCCCCGGCGGCTATACGGCCGCGTTCCGCGCGGCCGACCTGGGCCGCCAGGTGCTGATCGTCGATGAGGCTGCAACCCTGGGCGGCGTCTGCCTGAACGTGGGCTGTATCCCGTCCAAGGCCCTGCTGCATGCCGCCAAGGTGATCACGGACGCCCAGGCGATGCAGTCTCACGGCATCCGCTTCGCACCGCCGGAGATCGACCTGGCCGCACTGCGCGGCTTCAAGGACGGGGTGGTCGCCAAGCTCACGCGCGGGCTGGCCGGGCTTGCGCGCCAGCGCAAGGTCGGCGTGCTGCGCGGGCGGGCGCGCTTCGCCTCGCCCACCCAATTGCTGGTCGAGACGGCCGAGGGCCCTCGCCGCCTGCGCTTTGCCCAGTGCATCGTGGCAGCGGGGTCTGCTCCCGTCGTGCCCCCCGGGCTGGCCCTGGACGATCCGCGGCTCATGGACTCCACCGGCGCGCTGGCCCTGGCCGACGTGCCCAAGCGCCTGCTGATTGTCGGTGGCGGGATCATTGGGCTGGAGATGGCCACCGTCTACGAAGCGCTCGGCTCGCGCGTGTCGGTGGTCGAGATGGCCGATGGCCTGATGCCGGGCGCCGACCGCGACCTCGTCAAGGTACTGGAGACCCGGCTGCGCAAGCGCTGCGAGGCCGTGCTGTGCGCAACGCGCGTGCGCGCGATCGAGGCACGCCCCGAAGGCCTGCGCGTGCATTTCGAGGGCGGCGCCGCGCCGGCCGAGCCCCAGCTCTACGACCGCGTGCTCCTGGCCATCGGGCGCCGGCCCAACGGCCACGCGCTCCAGGTGGACGCCGCGGGGCTGGAGCTCGATGCCCGCGGCTTCATCCCGGTGGACCGGCACTGCCGCACCAGCGTACCGGGCATCTATGCCATCGGCGACATCGCCGGCGCGCCGATGCTCGCCCACAAGGCCAGCCGCCAGGGCCGCGTTGCCGCCGAGCACATTGCCGGCCTGGACAGCGCTTTCGACGTGCGCACCATCCCCAGCATCGCCTACACCGACCCCGAGGTGGCCTGGATGGGCCTGACCGAGACGCAGGCCCAGGCCGAGGGCATCGCCTACGAGCGCGGCGTGTTCCCCTGGGCCGCCTCCGGCCGCGCGCTGGGTGCGGGTCGCGACGACGGCTTCACCAAGCTGCTGGTCGAGCCCGGCACGGGGCGCGTGCTGGGGGCCGGCATCGTGGGCGTGCATGCCGGCGAGCTGCTGGCCGAGGCGGTGCTGGCGCTGGAGCAGGGCCTGGGCATCGACGAGCTGGCGCACGCGGTGCATGCGCATCCGACCTTGTCCGAGTCGGTGGCCCTGGCGGCCGAGATCGTGGACGGCTCCATCACGGACCTGTTCATGCCGCGCAAGCCCGGGCGCTGACGTGGCCCCCTGCGCGTTGTTTGCCCGCAGCCAGGGGCACGGCCCGCCCGTGCTCCTGCTGCACGGTCTGTTCGGCGCCGCGCACCACTGGCACGACATCGCGCGCCGCCTCGCTCCACGCGGCGAAATCGTGACGGCGGACCTGCGCAACCACGGCCGCTCGCCGCACATGCCGCACATGGACTACGCGGCGATGGCGGACGACGTGCTGGCATTGCTTGACGCGCGCGGCATCGAGCGGGCAAGCATCGTGGGACACAGCATGGGCGGCAAGGTGGCGATGGCGATGGCGCTGCGCGCGCCCGACCGTGTCAGCCGCCTGGCGGTGGTCGACATCGCGCCGGTCGCCTACCCGGACCGTTACGGCGAGCTGATCCGCGCCGCCCAGGCGCTGGACTTGCGCACGCTGCGCAGCCGCGCGCAGGCCGACGCCCGGCTCGCCGCGCACATCGCGCAGCCGGCGCTGCGGGCCATGCTGCTGCAGAACCTGCGGCCGGACCCGCAGGGCGTTTGGTGCTGGCGCATCGGCTGGGCCGGCATCCTGGCCAGCCTGCAGGCGCTGTGCGGCTTTCCAAACGATCTGGCCGGGGCCCATGGCGGCATGCCGGCGCTGTTCGTCAAGGGCGGTGTTTCGGACCATGTCGATGGCGCGGGGGAACAAGCCATCCTGGCGCACTTCCCGCAAGCGCAGATCGTCAGCCTGGCCGGCGCCGGCCATTGGGTCCAGGCGGAGCAGCCCGACGCCCTGGCACGGCTGCTGGCGGGCTTTCTTTTCGAGGCAGCCGCCTTGGCCTGAACCGCCAGCAGCCCGGTGCAAGGTGCTTCGCGAGCGCCGGCACCCGGCGCCGCGTTGATCAGCCGGCGTTGGGCTCCGCGCCGTCCACCAGCAGGCCGTGACGCGCTGCGTGGGCCAGCGTGGCCTCCACGGCCAGCGTCCGCGGGCCGTCGAGACGCAGCTCGACGCTCAGGCCCGCGCCGGTGTCGAACTCGATCTCGCGCTCGCCATCCAGGGCCAGCGTGCCCTGGCCGGCCGGCAGCCGGACCGGCTCTCCGGGGTGCATGGTCTCGACAGCCGCCACCGAGACGGCCTCCAGCGCACCGGGCAGGATGGGCGCCCACAGCCGCTGGCCCGCACCGAAGCGCACGTGCACGCCGCACGGTTCACTGCGCGCCACCGGGTGCAGCAGACCGGCAATGGAGGACAGGCCGATCACCTTCGGCTCGGCGAAGCTGGCGAAGAGCTCGCTCAGCGTGCCGCCGTCGCCGACGGCACGCGCTCCCAGCCAGGGCTCGCGCGACACGCCCACGTCGACCAGCGCCCGCTCGTCCACACCAGCGCCCCGCACGTGCAGCACCTTGTTGGCGCTGAGGCTGACTTCGGCCGGTACGCGGCCGGTGGCCGCCAGTGCGGCGGCCATGCCCACCAGCGTCGCCTCGCGTCGGTCCGGAAACGCGTTGTTGGTGCCTGTGGACAGCGTGGCCAGTGGCACCGAGCCGCAGTGCGATGCGACCGCGCGGTGTGTGCCGTCACCGCCGAGCACGGCGATCAGCGCAGCGCCCCGGGCGCGCAGCCACCCGGCGGCAGCGGCGCTGTCGCCAGGACCGTCGATCACGGCCATGTCGATCAGGCGCACCGCCGGCATGGGCACGCCACGGCGAACGGCGTCCGCCGCCTCTTCGCGCACGCGCTGCGCGATGCCGGCCCGGTCCGGGACCATCCAGGCCTCGGCCACGCCCAGCCGTCCCATCGGGGCGAGCAGGCGCAGCACGGTCTGGACCTTTTCGTGGGTTGGGAAGACCGATGCCCAGGCAAGCAGGCGCCGGATGTCACGCCCGGAAGACGGGTTGGCGATGACGCCGATCGAGGCAGGGATCAACGGGTGTCCTTCTTCAGAAACGGTGGCGGGCTGGTCGTCGGCGACTCGGTCGTCTTCAGGTTCTGCCGCGGATCGCTGCCGGCCCAGGCAACGGCATCCACGCAAGCGATGCAGCGCGAACAGCGTCGCGCGCTTGGTGTGCAGCATTCATGCCACCGGCGCGGCAGTGTGCTTGCCTGGGTTGACCCAGGCCACACGGCGTGCGCAGCCGACATTGGTGGCGTCGTGCGGTACGGTTGTGGCATCAACAGCTGCCGCATACCCGGCTCTCACTGCTCCCTGCGACAGGTGTCGCCTGTGACGCATCTGCTTGGCGACAGATGTCTCACTCGTGCCCACGCGGGAACGCCGTCCACCCGGCGCCGAGACGCTGCAGGCTGCATGGCACGGGTCTCGCTATTGCGCAGGCAGCTGATCGCCACCCGGGGGCATGCTGTTGGGATATCGAGATGGGCCAAGCAACGGGCAGCGCTCCGGTCGGTGACCGTCAGACCGCCACCAGAGCGCCCGGATCGAGGAGACATCCCATGGCCAATGCATTGACCCGCCACATCGACAACGTCATTGCCGTCGGCAGTGGCGCAAGCACGCTGCCGCACAGCGACGCCGCATCCATGTTCCACCGCTCGTGGGCGCGGTGCATTTCTCAGTATGGACTGGACCCGACGCAGCCTAAGCGGGCGCGCATCCTGCCTTCGGAGGTCGTTCGCAGGCACCAGCAGCGCATGGATGGTTTCCTGCGCGTGGCACGCTCCGGCATGGAGGATCTGTACCGCCGTGTCGCCGACTTGGCCTACATGGTGCTGTTGACCGATGCCGACGGCATCACCGTGGACTACATCGGCAACGCAGCGACCGAACCGCAACTCAGGGCCGCCGGCCTCATCCTGGGTGCGGACTGGAGCGAGGCGAATGCCGGCACCTGCGGCGTGGGCACCAGCCTGATCGAGCGCAAGGCCATCACCTGTCACCATGCGGACCACTTCGATGCGACCCACATTGGGCTGACCTGCAGCTCGGCGCCGCTGTTCGCACCGGACGGAGAGTTGCTCGGCGTGCTCGACGTATCGGCGCTGCAGTCACCCTCCGCACGCGAGAGCCAGCACCTCGTACGCCAGCTGGTGGCGATGTATGCGCAAATGATCGAGGACGCCAACTTCCTGAGCAGCTTCGGCCGGCACTGGATCCTGCGGCTGGGCCAGGCCTGCGGGCTGGTCGAGGTCGCGGGCGAGGTGATGTTCGCATTCGACGAGGATGCGGTGATCGTCGGTGCGAACAGTGGCGCGCGACGCCGCTTCGGCGCGCCCTCGCCGGGCGAGGCGGCTCCAACATCGCTGCTCGGCCGCAACCTGCTGGAATTATTGGACATGGGTTTTGACGCGCTGTGGGCGCTCGCGCGCGCAAACGCGCCCACCGCCCGCGAAGTGGTGGGCCGCTATCCCTTCCACAACGAGCGCTTCTTTCCTGCGGTGATGCCGCCGCGTACCCGGGCGGGTACCGCAGCAGCGGCCATGCCGGTGCGCACCGCGGCACCGGCGGCGGGCGTGCGCCCCGGCGCGCTGGATCGGCTGGCCGGCGACGACCCCGGCATGCAGACACTGATCAGCCACGCCAAGCGCCTGGTCGACAGCCAGGTCAGCCTGCTGATCCAAGGTGAAACGGGTGCCGGCAAGGAGGTGCTGGCCAAGGCGCTGCGCGACCACAGCGCGCGGGCTCGCAAGCCTTTCGTCGCCGTCAACTGCGCCTCGATCCCGGAAACCTTGATCGAGAGCGAGCTGTTCGGCTACACGCCGGGCTGCTTCACCGGTGGCAGAAGCAAGGGCATGAAGGGCCTGATCGCACAGTCGGACGGCGGCACGCTCTTCCTGGACGAGATCGGCGACATGCCGCTGCATTTGCAGACCCGCTTCCTGCGGGTGCTCTCCGAGTCGCACGTGCTGCCGCTGGGCGCCGATCAGCCCATCGCGGTGAAGCTCAACGTCGTTGCAGCCACGCACCGCGACCTGCGCGTGGCCATCGAGCGGGGCCAATTCCGGGAGGATCTCTACTACCGCCTGTCCGGCGCGGTCCTGCGGCTGCCGCCACTGCGCGAGCGCCGTGACATGGCGCTTCCTCATCCACACCATCTTCGCTGAGGAGGCCGGCCGCCTCGGCCGCACGGGCAGCCTGACGGCCGAAGCTCTCGCCCTGCTCACCAGCCACCGCTGGCCCGGCAACGTCCGCGAGCTGCGCAACGCGCTGCGCTACGCACTGGCGCTGGCGGGCGACGCGCCGGTGACACCGGCCGACCTGCCCGCCGAGATTGGCCGCGGGAGCGGTGGCATGACGGTGCAGTTCCCCGCCCCTGAGCGCGACACGGGACTGGAGCAGGACCTGCGCCTCGACGCCGGACGCCTGCTGCACGCCTTGCGGCGCCACAAGTGGAACGTCACCGCCGCGGCGCAGGAACTGCACATCTGCCGGGCCACGGTCTACCGGCAGATGAAGCGATTCGGGATCACGGCACCCAACCGGCTGTAGCACGGCCGCCTACAAGTGTCGCGCGGCCTGTCGCTGATGGAGACATCTGTCGCAGGCAAAAGCCGTCTTCCTCCGGCAAATCGACTGGCACGGAATCTGCCAAACGACCCCGCCTCCGTCATCGCTGGAGGCGACAAGCCAACATATTTGAGGAGACAACCATGAAGATGATCCAGCGAGCACTGGCTGCGGCCGCGGTTTGCGCTCAATGTTCTGCCCCGGCTCTGGCCGACACCCAGGTGCAGCTTTACGGCATCGTCGACGCCGGCGTGCTGACTCAGTCGAAATCCCGCGCCGGTGGCAGCCTGACACGCGTCGAGACCAGCGGCCTGCGCCAAAGCGTATGGGGCCTGCGCGGCACCGAAGATCTGGGCAATGGCCTGAAAGCGTTTTTCAACCTCGAGTCGCACTTCGACATGGACACCGGCGCACTGCACGGCAGCGGCGACAGTGCCGGAAGCGGAACGATCCTGTTCCGCCGTCAGGCCAATATCGGCCTGTCCGGCGACTGGGGCTCGTTGACGATCGGACGCCAGTACGGCCCGGCGTTGCTGGCGCACCTGAACACCGAACCGCGTGCCTTCAAGGAGCAGTTTTCCAACCTCTACGCCTGGGCCTACAACCAGCTCGAAGCCCTGGCCGGTGCGGACGCGGTCAACAGCAACAACGACGTGGGGATCTTTTTCAAGAATGCCATCCAGTATCGCAACACCGTTGGCCCGGTAAGCTTCGGCGTGCTCTACTCGCCTGGCGAACAGCCGGGCCATGGCTCACGCAACACGGCCTATGCCGTGGGTGCGGCCTACGACGGACCGGTGATGCTGTCGGCCTCCTACCAGACCATGAAGGACCAGGCCAGCGGCAACCGAAACATCGAACACGCCGGCCTTGGCGGTGCCGTGCCGTTGGGCGCGTTCACGCTGAAGCTGAACTGGTTGCAGGGCAAGAACAGCAATGCCGACGGGATCCGCACGTCCAAGGTCGACGCCATCGGCGCGGGCATCGACTGGAAATGGAACCCGCAGAACACAGCGACGCTGGCCTATTACGACAACAAGGACAAACTCAACACCGAGGACCACACGCGCAACCTGGTGCTCAGCAACGACTACGCGCTGTCGAAGCGAACGACCTTGTACGTGCAGGCCGCCTACGTCGATGCCAAGTCACAGTCCAGCCTGAAGACCAGCATCGTGGCCGACGGCAGTTTCGCCCCTGGCGCGAAGACGACGTTCTTGAACGTCGGCATCAACCACACCTTTTGACAGGATCGCGAGGATGGCGGCTTCGCCCCCGGTCGAAGCGCCCTGGACCACCACGCCGAATGCCGCACCACCGCGGCATGCCGGGCCTGCTGCCATCACTGCACCGGCTCTGAAGGCGAACGAGGGTGCTCATCCTGCGCCGTCGCCGATCCATCAAGCCGAAGCCTCAATCAAGGCCGTCTGACTCGGCGCTGTATGTTGATGACTGCAATTGTCAACGGCGCTCATCCGTTTCAGCGCACGCTCTTGCCAGAGCGCGAGTGCCGGGTCTTTTCCGCCTTGTTGCGCTCCGCCTCCGCGACGGTGATGCGCTCGATCGAGGCTTGCATGTGGCGCAGGGCTGAGGTCCGGGCACCCTCGACATCCTGACGGGCAATGGCCTCTGCGATGGCGGCGTGCTCCAGCTCCACCTGGCGCGCGAAATCCTCGCGCCGGGCTTCGTTGGCACGGGTGACGGTAATCACGTCGCGCAGTGCCCTGCCGATGAAGTCCAGCAGCGAGGTCAGCAGCGGGTTGTCGGCGGCTTGGGCGATGGCAGCGTGGAACGCCATGTCCTCGGCGACGCCGTCACCCCCATCGGCCACCGCATCGGCAATGCGTCGCAGCGCACGCTGGATACGCTCGTTCTGCGCGTCGCTGCGGCGGGCCGCGGCAAGTGCCGCCATCTCGCTTTCCAGGCCACAGCGCACCTCCTGGACCGCGCGGACCTCGATGTCCCCGCCGGGCGCGGCAATGCGGAAAGTATGGGTGGCCTGGGGGCCGAGCACCACGGTGCCGCTGCCCTGGCGGGTTTCCACCAAGCCCTCGGACTTCAGGCGAGACACGGCCTCGCGAATCACGGTCCGGCTGACGCCGAACTGCTGTGCCAGCACCGGCTCCGGCGGCAGCCGGGAGTTCGGCGGGTACGTGCCACCGCGCACCTGCTGCATGAGCGACGCCGTGACACGGTCTGCCAGCGTGCCGCAACCGGGACGGCCAGCGGCTGGGCCTTGCGCCTGCTCAGTCGCCATGGCCACTCCCGGCCCCAAGTCGCTGTGCCTGCCCTTGCCCGGCACGGCCGGGCAGCGGAACGCGCCCGCGTGTCGACGGCACCAGGAACTGTTTGCTGTTGTTCAACACCGCCTCCATCCGATTGCGACCACGCTCCCATGACCATCGGCGTCATGCGAGCGCCATCCCCAGCCGCATGCGCCGTACCGGATTGTCGGTGATGCACGCGCTGCTCAGGCCGCCGTGTGCACGCCGTGGGAGGCCAGGTGAGCCCGGATGATGGACGCGTAGTCGCGGTCGGCCACGAACCCCAGCGTGCGGGCACGCTCGGCGGTGAAGTCGCTGGGCCAGGAGGTGACGATGCGCTCCACGACCGGATCGCGCTCGAAGCGCACACGTGCAGCCACATCGGCGCCGGCCACCTCGCGCAGCGCGCCGATCATCTCGCCCACGGAGACCGAGAGCCCCGGCAGGTTGACCGTGCGGTCGATGCCGAGCAGCGCGCCGTCGAGCGAGATTGCGTGCACGAGGTTGCTCACCGCGCAGTCCGGCGACTGCAGCCACATGCGCACGTCCGTCGAGACGGGGCAAACCGCGGGCAGCCCCGCCAGCGGCTCACGGATGATGCCGCTGGCGAAGCTGGAGGCGGCCTTGTTCGGCGCACCCGGGCGCACGGAGATGGTGGGCAGGCGCAGCGTGACACCGTCGATGTAGCCCTTGCGCGTGTAGTCGCCCACCAACAGCTCGCCAATCGCCTTCTGCACGCCGTAGGAGCTCTGCGGCAGGGCGCGCGTGTCGTCCGCCACCCGCGCCGGCAGCGGCCCACCGAAGGCCGCCACCGAGCTGGTGAACACGACGCGCGGCCGCGTGCCCAGCGCCCGCGCGCGCTCGAGGATGAGCCGCGTGGCATCGACGTTCACGCGCATGCCGAGGTCGAAGTCCGCCTCGGCCTGGCCGCTCACCACCGCGGCCAGGTGGACGATCGTGCCGGTGTGCTCGCCGATCGCGCGCTCCAGCGCCGCCGGGTCGCTGATGTCGGCCGCCACGTGGCACACGCGCGGGTCATCGATGGGTTGGGCCGGGGCAGCCCGGTCCAGCAGCGTGATGCGCTCGACGCTGCGCCCGGCCACGCCTTGTGCGGCCAGCCGCCTGGCCAGCGCGGCGCCGAGGAAGCCGGCTCCGCCGGTGATGAGGACGTTCATGGTTCAGAGGTTATCCATAGGAAACCGGACGTGCCGGCAACAGCGCGAGGCGGCACCCGCTCACTTGGCGCTGACGCGCACCTTGGAGATCTCGGCCAGCATCTGCGCACCGAGCTCGCCGCCCAGCTCCTTCGAGTACTTGCTGATCACAGGCGCAAGCTTCTCCCGCATGCGGGCGGCCTCGGCCGCCGACAGCTCGTTGACCTGCATGCCGCGCTGCTTGAGCTCGGCCAGGAACCGCGCCTCGCTCTTGCGCGAGACGTCGCGCTGGTAGGCCGAGGCTTCGGCCGCGGTCTCGCGCATGAGCTGCTGCTCGTCCGGGGTGAGCTTGTCCCAGACCTTCTTGCTGATCACCACGACATACGGCGTGTAGGTGTGGCGCGTGATGCTCAGGTACTTCTGCACCTCGTTGAACTTGGAGGTGTTGATGGTGCCCAGCGGGTTCTCCTGGCCGTCCACGGCCCTGGATTCCAGCGCGGGGTACACCTCCGGGAACGGCATCGGCACCGCGTTGGCCCCGAGCGTGTTGAACGCGTCGATGTAGACCGGGTTCTGCAGCACCCGGATCTTGAGGCCCTGCAGGTCCTCGATCCGGGTGATCGGGCGCTTGCTGTTGGTGATGCTGCGGAAGCCGTTTTCCATCCAGCCCAGCACTACCATGCCCTTGTCGCTCATCCTGGCCGCGATGGCCTGGCCCACCGGGCCCGCCAGCACGCTGTCGACCTCCTGGGCCGTGTTGAAGGTGAAGGGCAGGTCCAGCAGGCCGATCTCCTTGACCACGCTGGCCATCGGCGACGACGTGATGATGCCCAGCTCCTGCACGCCGCCCTGCACGGCCGAGGTCATCTGCGTGTCGCCGCCGAGCGTGCCGTTGCCGTGCACGCGCACCTTGATCTTGCCGCCGCTGCGCTGCGCCAGCAGCTCGGCCCAGCGCTTGCCGCCCAGCGCGGCGGGATGGTCGTCGGCGATCACGTGGCCCAGCTTGAAGCTGTGCTCGTTGTAGTCCGCCGCCAGGGCGCTGCCGGCGGCCACGCATGCGGCGATCGCCCCCAGCAGGATGCGGCGGGTGTGGTGGAACGAAGGCTTGCTGCTCATGGGATGTCTCCGTGCGGGTTGTGCTGGGCGTGGGAACGGCGTGCCCCGGTGCGGGGCACATCCAAAGGTGGAATCGAGAAGCTGCTGAAGGGAACGCAGGCGCTATGCGGCGATGCCGAGGCGGCGCAGCTCGTGGAGCCAGCCGAAGCTCTCCGCCGTCGGCCCGCTGGGCCGGTATTCCGCGCCGATCCAGCCGCTCCAGCCGAGCCGGTCCGCCTCGCGCAGCACCTCGGGGTAGTTGATTTCGCCACGGTCGGGCTCACCGCGGGCGGGCGCGCCGGCGATCTGGATATGGCCGACCTTGGCAAAGTGACGCCGCAGCCGCGCGATGAGGTCGCCCTGCTGCACCTGCACGTGGTAGCAGTCGAACATGATGCGCAGGCTCGTGAGGCCGGTGCGCTCGATCACCTCCGCGGCCTGATCGACGCTGCTGAGGAAATAACCCGGACGGTCGCGGCCGTTGAGCGGCTCGATGAGCAGCCGCACGCCGCTGCCCTCGGCCAGGCGCACCGCCCTTTCCAGGCCGGCGTGGTAGCTGCGCTGGGCGTCGGCGGCCGGCACGTGGCCCGCCAGGCCGGCCATCACGTGCACCGAGGGCTGGCCCAGCGCCTGCGCATAGTCCAGCGCCTGCCGCACCGAGCGGTCGAAGGCCGCCTCGTGGCCGGGCAGCGCCGCCAGGCCCCACTGGCCGGCTTCGCCGGCGGCGGTATTGATGCCCACCAACGTCAGCGCGTTGTCGTCCAGGACCTGCCGCAGCGTCGCCGCGGCGTGCTCGTAGGGGAACCAGCATTCGACGGCCGAGAAGCCCGCGCGCCGTGCGGCGGCGAAGCGCTCCAGAAACGGCAGCTCGGTGAACAGGATCGAGAGGTTGGCGGAGAACTTCAGCATGGTGGACGGGGCATGGGTGGAAGGGACGGCTACCAGCGGGCGCCGAACGCCCGGACAAGCTCCTCGATCTGCACAGGCGCCAGCGGCGCCGTGGCGGTCATGAGCCACAGCCGGGCCGTCTCTTCAAGCTCCTCGAGCACGGCCATGGCCGCCGCGGGCGAGTCGTGCCAGACATTGGGGCCCAGCCGATCGAGCATCACCGCGCGCAGCGGCGCGCCCGCCGCGTGCCCGGCCTCGATGGCCTGCGCCACCAGGTCGGCCACCGCGGGGTCACCGGGCCGGTGGTACGGGATCAAGGGCACATGGCCGACCTTCATCACGTAGTACGGCGTGATGGGCGGCACGACGTCCGAGCGGCTCCACACGCCCTTGAGCGTCAGGGCCACGAGGTGCGTGGAGTGGGTGTGGATGACGCAGCGCGCCTGGCCGTCCGCGGCGTAGATGCGCCGGTGCAGCGCCAGCGTCTTGCTCGCGCGGTCACCGCCAAGCGGCTGCCCATCCGGGCCGACATGGGCCAGGCGCTGCGGCTGCAGCCGTCCAAGGCAGGCGTCGGTCGGCGTGATGAGGAAGCTGCCGTCCTCCAGCCGCACGCTGATGTTGCCGGCCGTGCCGTGCACGTAGCCGCGCTCGAACAGCGAGCGGCCGACGGCGCAGACCTCGTCGCGCAGGTCCGGCGCGTTCATCGCGCGGGCGAGGCGGCGAGCACCCCGAAGGCCCTGGAGAAGAAGTCGGCGCCACCGAAGTTGCCGGACTTGAGCGCCACATGCAGGCCGCCCCGCGCCACCGTGCTGTGCGCATGGCACCACGGCACGCCGGGGTCGATTTGCGGGCCGATCTGCAGCGACTCGATGCCCAGGGCCTGGACACAGGCGCCGGAGGTTTCACCACCGGCCACGACGAGCTGGCCCACGCCGAGCTCGACCAGGCCGCAAGCCACATCGGCCAGGCAGCGCTCGACCAACTCGCCGGCGTGCTGTGCGCCCAGCCGCTGCTGCACCGCCTTCACGGCGCCCGCTTCCGCGGTGGAGTAGATCAGCACCGGCGCGTGCGCCAGATGCTCGCGAGCCCAGGCCAGGGCCTCGCCCACGACGTCTGCGCCATCGGCCTGGCGCAACGGGTCGATGGCCAGCGCCGCGCCGCCGGCGTCGATGAAGGCGCGCACCTGGCAATTGGTCATCACCGAGCAGCTGCCCGCGACGATGGCTTGCCGGCCGCGCACCGCGGGCAGCCGCGCCGCTTGCTCATTGGGCGCGAAGCCCCAACGAGGCGGCAGTCCCGTCGCCAGACCCGATCCCGCGGTGACCAGCGGCAGTTCGGCCACGGCCTCGCCGATGCGCATCAGGTCCTCGTTGGTCACGGCATCGACGATGGCCAGGCCGGTGCCCGCGGCACGCAGCGCATCGAGCCGCTGGCGGATGGCCTGGGCGCCGGCCAGCACCGTGCGGTACTCCACCAGGCCCACCGGCCGCGTGCACTGCGACTGCAGTACCCGCACGAGATTGGGGTCCGTCATGGGCGTGAGCGGGTGGTGCTGCATGCCCGACTCGCTCAGCAGCACGTCGCCGACGAAGAGATGGCCCTTGAACACCGAGCGGCCGTTGTCGGGGAACGCGGGTGTGGCAATGGTCAGCGCGCACCCCAGCGCGTCCATCAAGGCCTCGCTCACCGGACCGATGTTGCCTTGGGCGGTGCTGTCGAAGGTGGAGCAGTACTTGAAGTAGACCTGGGGCGCAGCGTCCCCGGGTGCCAGGCTCAGCAGCCAGCGCAGGGCCGCGAGCGACTCGGCCACCGCTTCGGTCGCGGCGATGGTGCGCGACTTCAGCGCCACAACCACCGCGTCCGCGTCCACGGGCGCCGCGTCGGCGGGGACGCCAATGGTCTGCACCACGCGCATGCCCGCACGCACGAGGTTGTTGGCCAGGTCGGTGGCCCCGGTGAAATCGTCGGCGATGCAAGCGAGCTTCATGGAGTCGGCAGCGCAGCCCGCCTTGCAAGGGCAGGAACAGCATCGCTGCGTGGTGAAACGGTGAAGTCATCATACAAATTCGTATGATGACTTCACCTGGGGCTAACCCGGGCTGTCGTGCTTCGCCAGGAAATGGATGCGCTTCATCGCGAAATCCTCGGTGACACGGCACTGCGCAACCGGAAGGGCATCCGGCGGTCTCAAGTGCAACCACCCCTCAATGGCCGGCGTCGCAATTGACGGCTGTCAGTCCGACCGAGGCCGCGCAGTGGCAAGTGTCGCCCTGGGCCGCCCCTTCGCTTGTGACGCGAAGCGACTCGGCTGCCCTACCGCCTATGCACAAAAGGAGTAGAGCCATGGCCATTTCAATGAAACATGCGCGCGCTCGGCTGCACGGCGTGGCGTTGCTTGCAGCGTGCATTGCCGCCCCGTTGGCCGCCGTGACGACCGGCACAGCACATGCCGCCGTGAGCGGCACGGTCGTGGGCTGGGGCGCCAACGACTGGGGCCAAAGCAGTGCACCGAGTGGGCTGCACGACGTCGTGGCCGTCGCCGGGGGTTCCCGTCACACGGTGGCGATCAAGCGCGACGGCACGGTGGTGGCCTGGGGGGACGACCAGTTCGGCCAGACGAATGTTCCAGCGGAATTGCACGATGTCGTGGCGGTGGCCACAGGCGAAAGCCACACCGTGGCGCTCGGGCGCGACGGTACGGTCGTGGCCTGGGGCTCCGGTTTCGACGGCCAGACGGATGTGCCCGCGGGCTTGAGCGGCGCCAGGGCCGTCGGCGCCGGGGCGTTCCACACCTTGGCCGTCAAGAGCGACGGCAGCGTGGTGGCCTGGGGCTACAACGAGTTCGGCCAGACCAACGTGCCGGCCGGACTGCGTGACGTCAGGGCAGTGGCCGGCGGCTACGCTCACTCCGTGGCGCTCAAGACCGACGGCACGGTGGTGGCGTGGGGCAACAACGAGGGCGGCCAGTGCAGCGTGCCGGCCGGGTTGCACGGCGTCGTGGCCATCGCCGCCGGCTACGCGCACACGGTGGCACTCAGGAGCGACGGCACGGTAGTCGTCTGGGGCGACGACAACGTCGCCGGACTGAGCGACGCTGCGCCCAAGCTGAACAACGTCCGCGCCATCGCTGCCGGCAGCGGGCACACGCTGGCGCTCAAGCGCGACGGCAGCGTGGTGGCCTGGGGCGTCGATGTCGCCGGCCAGCTGGACATCCCCGCCGGGCTGCGTGACGTGATGGCCATCGGCGCCGGGCACTTCACCTCCCTGGCGGTGCGCAGCAGCTACCGCTTTGGCGGCTTCCTCGCGCCCGTGAACGCGCCGCCGGTCGTCAACACGCTGCGCGCCGGCGCGGGCGTGCCGGTGAGGTTCCGCCTGGGCGGCAACCAGGGCCTGGCCATCTTCGCCAGCGGCTATCCACTCTCGCGCATGGTGGCGTGCGATCCCGGTGCCCGCACCGACGAGGTCGAGCGCACCGTGCAGGCAGACCGCAGCCGGCTGAGCTACGACGGCGGCACCGACGTCTACACCTACGTCTGGAAAACCGAGCTGTCCTGGGCCGGGCAGTGCCGCCGGCTGGTCCTGCGCTTTGCCGATGGCATCGAGCACACCGCACAGTTCCATTTCAGGTAGCTCGGTGCGTGCCCGCGCCGGGTCACCGGCAGCGGCCAAGCGCACGGCGGCTGCCACCGTGGCGGCACCCAGGGACGGCTCCGGCGCAACGCGCGGCTGCTGCGGTGGGGTGAGGCTGTCTCCGCTTCAGGCGGCACCCAGCGCCGCGACGCGTGCCGCTTGGGGCCCCCTGGCGGGCCGCAGCCTGCGCAGCCATGGCGTCTCCTGTGAAACCCGCTCGCCCGGTACGCGAGCCCAGCCCTCGGCCGCTGGGATGGGTTGCACATCCATCGAGATGCGAACGCAGACACAGGCCCAGGCCACGGCGCGCGCACGCGGCAGCGCATGTGCCAGAAACTGCAGCGCATCGTCGAGACAGCCGGCTTCGAGCAAGGCGGCCAAGAAGCCCTTCGGTGCCGGGTCGGCCGCCAGGGCCGCGCGCCCGGCCACGGACAGTTCCACCCGCTCGCACACCGACCGCGGCCGACACGCCGCCAAGCCCGGCAGCGAACACACTCCCTGGAGAGCCTGTGGCGCGCCCATGCCCGTGCCGTCCATGGCCGGCCTCCCGCTTCAGTTGATGAGCACCAGCGCGCCCTTGAGCGCCGTTAGCGCCTGGGCATCGACCGTGGTGCACAAGCCCTTGAGGTGCAGCGTGGTCTGCGACTGCACCTGCACCTGCCGCCCCTCGACCTCCACGCCCAGCTTGCCGCCGGCAGCGATCTGCAGGCTTTCGAGCCGGATGCCCTGGCGCTCGATGGTGATGCTGTTGTTGCCCACCCGCAGCACGATGGCCACCGCGGCCTCGATGGTGTGTGTGCCGGCCGCCACCTTGATCTCGCTGTTGCCCTACTCCACGTGCAGCCGGTCATCGCCATGGCACACCCGCACCTCGCGGTCCTTCCACACTTCACCCCACGCGCGGCACTGGGCCCGGGCGCGGCGGCCTTCGAACAACGCAGCGGGCAGGACTTGGAGCGCGGCATCCCGGGCCTCTTCACCGCCCACGGCTACGCCGAAGTCTTCCTGCCGCAGAGCCGACAACTGGCGCAGTCGCTGCAAAGTGAAACTTGGGTGCTGGGCGACGCGGCACGCGCGGAGGGCGCCGACGAGCTGGCCACCCTGGGGAGGACATGTCCCGGCGCTACGCCGCCGACTACGTGCGCGCCTGGCACGCGCTGCTGCGGCATCCCGGCTTGCGGCAGTTGGAGGAGGCCTGGCACGGGCTGGATTTTCTGGTGCGCAGGGTGGAGACGGGATCGCGCCTGATGGTCGAGCGGCCGTGGGCGGAAGCCCGGCACGGCGGCTTGCAGCACGCGCTCAAAACGGCGGGAGGTTGACACAGGGTGTCTCATTGGCGGCCCAGGCATCACCAGCCTCTGTCCCACATCCCTCCCCGCACACCCGCGCCGCCTCAATGCGCCGCCGCCTGATACCCAACGCCGAAGCGCTCGGCGAGCTTGAGCAGCCGCCCGTCGCGGGTCCACAGCGCGGCGCCCGGGGTCATCAGGGTGGAGGCCAGCAGCGTCATGTCCACCAGGCCACAGCCGAGGCCGTACAGGCGCTCGCGTTCGATGAAGGCCAGGACGTCCTGCAGGCCCGCCTGCAGTGGCGACTGCTGCTGCGCCAGCCACTGCAGCGTGCGCTCGCGCACCGGAGGCGTGCCGCAGGCAATCTCTCCCAGCACCATCGGATGGACCAGAACCCGGTCGGCCTGCAGCAGGTCCACCAGGGCGGGCTCGCCATGCCGGAAGTGGTGAACCCACACCGACGTGTCCACGAGGACGTTCACAACACGGGCCCGGGTTCGCGCCGGCGCGGCACGTCCTCCATCGCGGGCGCAGCGCCGCCCAGGGCGGCCAGGCGTTTGGCGGCCTGCACACGCACGAAGGTCTTCACGGCCTCCCGGAACAGGTCGCCCTTGTCCATGGCCGGGTCCGCCAGCTCCAGCGCCCTGGCGTAAAGCTCGTCGTCAATGGTCACTGTGGTCCGCATGAGCCACCTCCATGCATCTGAAGTGATGCAGTACGGCATCAAGCGTAGCATCAGGCGGCTTCGTCGTTCTCAGCGGGCCTGCACCGCCGGCAGGTCGAACTCGCGGCCCACCAGCGCGCGGGCAAAGAAGTAGCCGTTGCGCACCTGCGTGCTCAGCGCGTCCAGCTCGACGTGGCCGTGGCGGTCGCAGGGGAAGGCGCATCCTTGCCGACTGTGGCCTGCCAACCGAAGACGCCGGCGCCTGACAGCCCCTTACCGCCCAAGGAGTGCGTCCATGCGCCGACTGCTCTTCTCCGCCGCCGTCCTCGCCGCGGGGCTGCTGGGCATCTCGCGGCAAGCGCTCAACAAGCGGCTCATGCGTCAACGGCAGGGCGAAGAAGCGGCGGAGTGAGGCACCCCCGGCCGCAGCGACCCATGAGTTGCCGATCGCCAGCCTTGGGTTCGTGCGGATGGATCACTTGGAGACACTGGAGGCAGCCAGGCTGGCGCCATCGCGCAACGCTGCAGGCTTGATGTCGCGCCTAAGGATCACAGGCTTGCCGCCCAGGCGGCGCTTGCACATCCAATGCGCGAGCGCGGAGTCGAGATAGTCGGCATGCCCAGGAAACCAGGAAGCCAACTCGTCAGCCAAGCGCCGGGCCACCGCGTGGTCGCCGCCGGCCAGACGCTCGCGCACCTGATGCACCGAGCGCATGACCGCTGCATGCTCGTCGATGTGGCATTCCCGGGCCGGAAAATCCGTCTCCACCATCCACGCGTTCTCGGCATCGAAATGCGCCTTCGCATGCGTGGCAAGGGCTTCCAGCCGGGCAGCGAGCTCCTCGTCCCGGGCCTTCTGCATCGCGCCAACGAGGTCCACAAACTCCTCGTGCACCTCGTCCATCGGCCCAAAGCCCAGCACGAAGGCATCGCTCCAGACCATTGCGTCGCTGTCGTGTTCGGTTTGCATGGAGGCACTTCCTTGGCGAGGCAGCAGGAACCCCACCGCCGGAGCGAAATTTTATATTAGGCAACTAATATTCTTAGTTTCCATGGAGCGGTCCAGGGTCTTTCCACGGCACCGCCCTCCATGTCGATACGGCGGCGCGTCCCGCACAAGCCACTCCCGCACCACCTCCAGTCCGGCCGGTTCACGCCAACGTTATCCGGCAAGACGCTGCGTCGCAGCGCGGCAGCCAAGGGTTTGCACCAGCCATGCATGCTTTCAAACGCATTGTCTTTGATCTAGACTAATATTAGTTATCTAAGCATTTTCTCTGGATAAAACGCACTTCATTCAGGCACACAGCCATTTTCATACTTAGGAGCCTTTTGATGTTGACCCGCCAAGAGAACGAGCTGCTGTGCCGCGTCGAAGGTGACGCGCCCATGGGCCAGCTCATGCGCCGGCACTGGACGCCGGTGTGCCTGATCGAGGAGGTGTCCGAGGTGGATGGCACACCGGTGAAGGCTCGCGTGTTCGGCGAGGACCTCGTGGTATTTCGCGACAGCGACGGCCGCGTGGGCGTGATGGACGAGTACTGCCCGCATCGCCGCGCCTCGCTGGTCTACGGCCGCAACGAGGAAGGCGGCCTGCGCTGTCTCTACCACGGCTGGAAGATGGATGTCGAGGGCAACGTGCTGGAGATGGTGTCGGAGCCGGCAGCCAGCGGCATGGCCGAGAAGGTCAAGCACAAGGCCTATCCGGTACAGGAGTGGGGCGGCATGGTGTGGGCGTACATGGGCCCGCAGGACGCGGTGCCGGAGTTCGTGCCGCCGCGCTGGGCGCCCACGGCCCAAGCCAGTGTGTCGATCGCCAAGGCGATCCTGCCGTGCAACTGGGCGCAGATCCTCGAAGGCGCCATCGACTCGGCACACAGCTCCAGCCTGCACAGCTCGGACATGGTTCCTGCCCGCGTGGACGGCGCCAAGGCCACGGCCAACGCCTGGCTGCGCCCGTCCACCGACAAGGCGCCGCGCCTGCAGGTGCAGCGCGGCGAGTACGGCTTCCGCTACGCCGCCATACGCCGCCCCATCAAGGACGCCGCCACGCATGACTATGTGCGCTCAACGGTATTCGTGGCCCCGGCCACCGCGCTGATCCCGCCCAACAACCTCTACAACGTTGCCAACATCAACGTGCCCTGCGACGACACGAGCACGGCCTTCTACTTCATCGCGTGGGGCCATCCGTCGCAGACGCCCGAAACCGAAACCTGGCGCAGGTTCCTGCGCCAGACGGTGGGCGTGGACCTCGATCAGTACTACCGGCCGCTGCGCAACCAGGACAACCGTTTCTGGCAGGACCGACAGGCGATGAAGGCGGGCAACTTCACCGGCATCACGGGTTTCCCCAACCAGGACATCGCGATGTGGGTGACGATGGGCGCCATCGCCGACCGCACCAATGACCGGCTGGGCGCCAGCGACCTGGCCATTGTCGAGTTCCGCAAGCAGATGCTTGAAGCGGTGCGCGCCTTCCAGAACGGCGAGACCGCCATCGGCAGCGGCGACAAGGCCATTCCCCAGGAGGTCTGCGCGTTCCAGGCCATCGTGCCCAAGACCACGGATTGGCGCGCCTTCGAGATCAGGCCGGTCTGGGCGGACGGCTTGGAGCGGCCCGAAATGGAGCCCTCGTACTCGGTCAAGGCCTGAGTCGTCCGTTTCCGCTTTTCACGAGTGACCAGACACCGCGCGTGTCTGACCACGGATCACGTTACAAGCCTGCAGTTCCATGACCAAACTTCAACTCTCCGTCGCCATGGGCGACTACGACCGCACCCGCGCCCTCTTCGATGGCCGTGTGCAGATCGACGGGGTAGACCCCGTCTTCATGCTGCTCAATCCGGAAGAGATGTTCTTCCGAGCCATGCGCAGCCAGGATTTCGACATCGCCGAGCTGAGCTTCTCCAGCTATCTGGTCAAGCATTCCAAGGGCGAATGTCCCTACGTCGCGGTACCGGTATTCCTCTCGCGGGCCTTCCGCCACACCTCGATCTATGTGCGCAAGGACCGCATCCAGCGTCCCGAGGACCTCAAGGGCAAGCGCGTGGGCTTGCCCGAGTACCAGCTCACGGCCAACGTGTGGGCGCGCTCGATCTTGCAGGACGACTACGGCGTCGCACCCGAGGACGTGACCTGGGTGCGCGGGGGCATCGACACGCCTGGGCGCCCGGAGAAGATCAAGCTGCAGCTGCCTCCTGGCGTGCGCGTCGAGGAGGCGCCCGCGGGCACCACCATTTCCGAATTGCTCGACCGGGGCGAGATCGACGGCTTCATCGGCCCGCGCCCGCCCAGCGCGCACATCCTCAAGCGCAACCCGGACATCGGCTGGCTCTTTGACGACCCGACCGCGGTGGCCAAGGACTACTACCGGCGCACGGGCGTGTTCCCGATCATGCACGTGGTGGGCATCCGCAAGGAGCTTGCCGCGGCGCACCCGTGGCTGCCCGGCGCGGTGTTCAAGGCCTTCACGCAATCCAAGGCCACCGCGCTGGAGCTGCTGTCCGACACCTCCGCCACCAAGGTCACGCTGCCCTTCGTCGAAGAGCAGCTCAAGGCCGCGCGCGAGACCATGGGTGAGGATTACTGGTCGTACGGCGTGGCGCCGGCGCGCAAGACGCTGGAGACCTTCGTGCGCCACCATCATGCGCAGGGCCTGTCGGCCCGGCTGATGGCCGTGGAAGAGCTTTTCCATCCGGCCACCTACGAGAGCTACAGCATCTGAACCCCCTCCCCACCGAGCGCTTGTTCGGCGATCCAGGCAGCTGCACGCCTCTGTCCTTGCGCGCGGCTGCCCCTCCAAGGAGTTCCTCATGAGACGCATGTTTTGCCGGACGCTGGCAGGCACCGCCGTGGCCTTCCTTGCCGGCACCGCGCTGTCGCCGGCTTTTGCACAGGCCTATCCCACCAAGCCGATCCGGCTGATCGTGCCCTATTCGCCTGGCGGGTTGCCTGACACGGTGGCGCGCACCCTGTCGGTCCATCTGTCCAAGGCGCTGGACCAGACGGTGTTCGTGGAGAACAAACCGGGCGCTGGTGGGTCCATCTCAGCTGCCGTCATCACGCAGTCGCCCGCCGACGGCTACAACCTGCTGGTGACCGACGGACCGCTGTTGACGATCTCGCCGTTGATCAACAAGAGCGTCACCTACAACGTCCAGAAGGACTTTGCACCGGTGTCGCTCGTGGGCAAGGCGCCATTGTTCCTGGCCGTCAATGCCGGGGTGCCGGCTAAGACGCTGGACGAGCTCATCGCGTTGGCCAAGGCCAAGCCAGGCAAGCTCAACTATGGCTCCTCGGGCATCGGAGGCATCCATCACCTCACGGCCGAGGCCATGAAGGACGCACTGGGCCTGGAGATCACCCACATCCCGTTCAAGGGCAGTGCCAACTCGATCCCTGCGATGATCGGCGGCGAAGTCGACATGGCGTTCGCGTCGCCGCCCTCGCTCATGGGCTTCGTCAAGTCGGACAAGGCCCGGCTGATCGCCATCAACTCGCTCAAGCGCTCGCCGCTGGCGCCCAACGTGCCGGCCCTGGCTGAAAAAGCCCCGGGCTTCGACTTCGCCTTCAACGTGGCGGTGCTGGCCCGCGCGGGCACGCCCAAGGACATCGCCGACCGCATCGCGGCCGAGATCGCCAAGATCGTGAAGCAACCGGACGTCATTGAGCAGCTGCAGGCTGCCGGCGTCGATCCCGTGGGGGGATCTGGCGAGCAGCTGGCCAGCGCGCTCAAGAGCGAAGGTGACCGCCTGACGGCGGCGGCTAGGCGCGCCAACCTGAAGCCCGAGTGACATGGCGGCGCCGCGGGAGCTCATGGCATGACTGCACTGGAGCTGGCGACGGCTGCGGCCGTGTTCCTGGCCGGTGGCATGGTCAAGGGCACCCTGGGCATCGGGCTGCCGCTGGTCGCGGTGCCGTTGCTGTCGCTGGTCATCCCGGCCACGCAGGCCATCGTGCTGGTGGCCATGCCGGTGCTGGTGTCCAACGCCTGGCAGGCGGTGGAAAGCGGCAACCTGCAAGGTCTGCGGCGCTTCCTGCCACTCATCGCCACGCAGCTTGTCACGACGCTGCTGACGGTGCCGATGACCCTGGCGCTGTCGCCGCGCACGCTCAATGCCGTGCTGGGTGCGGTGGTGCTGCTGG
The DNA here is from genome assembly GCF_034427735.1 of Azohydromonas lata. Taxonomy (NCBI): domain Bacteria; kingdom Pseudomonadati; phylum Pseudomonadota; class Betaproteobacteria; order Burkholderiales; family Sphaerotilaceae; genus Azohydromonas; species Azohydromonas lata. The sequence goes on along the minus strand of NZ_JAXOJX010000012.1, from coordinate 47,497 downwards.
CCGTCGTGCTGTTGTGCCTGCCGCTGCGGCTGCAGGTGGCACCTACGCGCGAGCGCTGGTGGAGCGCGGGCATCGGCGCTTTCTCGGGTGCGATGGGTGGGGTGTCCTCGCTCACGGGGCCGCTGATCATCAGCTACTTGGCCAGCCTGCGCCTGCCACGCGAGGCCTTCATCGGCAGCATCAGCCTGATCTACCTGGGTTCCGCCATCCCGTTGTACGGCTCCATGGCCGCGCACGGGCGTCTGGGCGGCACGGAGCTGCTGCTTTCCACGCTGGCGCTGGCGCCGGTGGCCTGCGGCCTCACGCTGGGCAAGCGGCTGCGCTCCCACCTGAGCGAAACCTGGTTCCGGCGCGTGCTGCTGGTCTTCCTGACCGTGGTGGCCGTGGTGCTGGCGCTGAAATAGGAGACACGGAAATGTTTGAAGCCAACGAGATTCTGGAAGCTGCGCTGGCGCGCAACGTGCACGACGCGCTGATGGAAGACATCGGCCGCGGCGACTGGACCGCGCAGCTGGTGCCCAGCGGCCAGCGCGTGCGGGCGCAGGTGGTGGCCAAGGAGGGCGCCGTGATTGCGGGCCGCCCCTGGTTCGATGCCTGCGTCAAGACGCTGGACCCTGACGCGCGACTGGACTGGTCCGTGGGGGAAGGCCAGCGCGTGGAGCGCGATACCGTGGTGGTGCGCATCGAGGGCGAAGCGCGCGCGCTGCTGTCCGCCGAGCGCCCGGCGCTGAACTTCCTGCAGACGCTCTCGGCCGTGGCCACCAACACGCGTCAGTACGCCGACGCCATCGTTGGCGTCTCACCCAACCCGCGCGGGTGCAAGATGCTCGACACCCGCAAGACGCTGCCCGGACTGCGCCAGGCGCAGAAGTACGCCGTGCGCATGGGTGGCGGCACGAACCACCGCATGGCGCTGTGGGACGGCATCCTGATCAAGGAAAACCACATCGCCGCGGCCGGTGGCATCCGGCAGGCGCTGGAAGCCGCCTTTGCTCTCAACGCCGGCGTGGACGTGCAGATCGAGGTCGAAAGCCTGGAAGAGCTGCAGCGGGCACTGGAGGCGGGCGCGAAGAACGTGCTGCTGGACGATTTCAGCTTCGAAGACATGGCGCGCGCCTGCGCGCTCAACGCCGGGCGCGCGGTGCTGGAGGTCTCCGGCGGCGTGGACCTCGATGCCGTCCGGCGCATCGCCGCTACCGGCGTGGACCGCATCTCCAGCGGCAAGCTCACCAAGGACGTGCGGGCCGTGGACTTGTCCATGCGCATCGTCACTGCCTGACTCGCAAAGGACCTGTTCATGACCGTCATCCAGACCCACGCCGACACGCAGATGCCGCTGCGCATCGCCCGCATCACCGACGCCGCCGAGGGCATCCGCAGCTTCGAGCTCGTGCAGCACGATGGCTCGGAACTGCCGCCCTTCACGCCGGGCTCCCATGTCAAGGTGCAGGTGCCCAACGGCCTGCTGCGCAAGTACTCGCTGTGCAACGACCCGGCCGAGCGCCACCGCTACGTCATCACGGTCAAGCGTGACGCACAGGGCCAGGGCGGTTCCATGAGCCTGTGCGACGAGGCCAGGGAGGGCGACACGCTGCCCACTTCGCTGCCGGACAACGCCTTCCCGCTGTTCGAGGATGCCAAGCGCCACATCTTCATTGCCGGCGGCATCGGCATCACGCCCATCCTGTCCATGATCCGCAGCTTCGGCGAGCTGCCCCCGGCGCCGTGGAAGCTTTACTACCTCACGCGCTCAGCCGAGAGCACGGCGTTCCTGGATGAGCTCAACGCGCCTGAGCTGAAGGGCAAGGTCGTGATCCACCACGACCACGGCGACCCGGCGAACTCGCTGGACCTGTGGCCGGTGCTGGAGCGCCCCGCCCCGGGCGCCCACATCTATTGCTGCGGTCCGCGCGGCCTGATGGACGCGGTGCGCGACATGGCCGGTCACTGGCCGAGCAAGAACGTGCATTTCGAGAGCTTCAACGAGGGCGGCGGCATGCACCCCGACGACAAGCCCTTCACCGTCACGGTGGCCAAGACCGGACAGCACTTCGAGGTGCCGGTGGGCAAGACGATCCTGTCGGTGCTGCGCGATCATGGCTGCACCGTGCCCTCTTCCTGCGAGAGCGGCACCTGCGGCACCTGCCGCACCAAGCTGGTCTCCGGCGAGGCGGACCACCGCGACATGGTGCTGATGCCCGAGGAGATGGAGAGCCAGATCATGATCTGCGTCTCCCGCGCCAAGGGCGGCGAGCTGGTGATCGACCTGTGAGCACGCAGCCCGCGCGCAAGCTCCGCCTGGGGGTGGCAGGCCTGGGGCGTGCCTTTTCGCTGATGCTGCCCACCTTCCTGGCCGATGACCGCATCGAGCTGGCCGCGGCCTGCGACCCACGCCCCGCCGCGCGCGAGCAGTTCGCGCAGGACTTCCAGGCTGCGGTGTTCGAGGACATCGAGGCCCTGGCGGCATGTCCCGCTGTAGACGCCGTCTACATCGCCAGCCCGCACCAGTTCCATGCCGCGCACACCCGCATCGCCGCAGCCCATGGCAAGCACGTGCTGGTCGAGAAGCCCATGGCCATCACGCTGGCCGAGTGCGACGACATGGTGCAGGCCTGCGCCGCGGCCGGCGTGCACCTGATCGTCGGCCACTGCCACAGCTTCGATACGCCCTACCTGTGCGCGCGCGCCTTGATTGATGCTGGTGGGCTGGGCCGGGTGCGCATGATCCAGGCGCTGAACTACACGGACTTCCTCTACCGGCCGCGCCGGCCCGAGGAACTGCAGACCGAGGCCGGCGGCGGCGTGGTGTTCAGCCAAGCGGCGCACCAGGTGGACGTGGTACGCCTGCTGGCCGGCAGCCGCGCCACGCGGGTGCGCGCCGTGATGGGCCACTGGGATCCGGCACGGCCCACCGAAGGGGCCTATACCGCCCTGCTGTGGTTCGAGGACGGCGCCTTCGCCAGCCTGACCTACAGCGGCTACGGCCGCTTCGACAGCGACGAGTGGTGCGGCTGGACCGGCGAGATGGGCAGCCCCAAGGATCCGCAGGCCTATGGCCTGGCCCGGCGCCGGCTCGCGAGCGTGGCGTCCGCCGAGGACGAGGCGCGGCTCAAGGCCGCGGGCACCTATGGCGGGCCGGCCTGGAAGCCGCCGGCACCCGGCACCTCGGCACCGGCGCACCAGCATTTCGGGCCGGTGATCGTGAGCTGCGAGCACGGCGACCTGCGCCCCATGCCCGACGCCGTCTGGGTGTACGGCGACAGCCGCCGCGAGCGCATCGAACTGCCTGCACCCGCGGTGCCGCGCTTTGAGGTGATCGACGAGCTGGTGAATGCAGTGCTGCAGGTCGCCAAGCCGCTGCACGACGGGCCGTGGGCACGCGCCACGCTGGAGATTTGCCTGGCGCTGCTGGCTTCGGCCCGCGAAGGACGGGACGTGGAACTGAGCCACCAGGTGGGTCTGCGAAAATGAGAGCCTTGTCCATGCCCGCTGTCGCTGCCGTGCCCAAAGCCCCTGCCCCCAGAGACACTGAAACCGCCAGCCGGATCCTGCGCCATTGGCGCGAAGCCATGCCGCAGGACCGCATGGCGCACTTGGTCAAGGACGCCACGCGCTCGTTCCTGCGCGCGCTGCAGCAGCGCCTGGCACGCCATGACGTGGCCCTGGGGCACTGGACCTTCCTGCGCATCCTGTGGGAACGCGACGGCCTGACCAAGCGCGAGCTCAGCATCGAGGCCGGCGTGGCCGAGCCCACGACGTTCACGGCCTTGCGCGCCATGGAGGCACTGGGCTATGTGCGGCTGGAACAGCGCCCTGACAACCGCAAGAACGTCTACGTGTTCCTGACGCCGAATGGGCGCAAGCTCAAGCGGCAATTGGTGCCCCTGGCCGAGGAGGTAAATGCCATTGCAGCCCGCGGTGTGCCCGAGGCCGACGTGGCCACAGCGAGGCGCGTCCTGCTGTCCATGATTGACAACCTCGCACAGGATGAGGTGTCCTGACAAGAGTGCACAGCGACTTCCAAGCTGCCCGCGCTCTTTCGTTGTGGAAGTGTTGTCGTGCAAAGACCGATGGTGCCCCGTTGCCCAGCCGGCTATGGCGGCGCTGGGGGGTGTAAAAGATCTTGATCCACTGCCGGATTGCCGTTGATGCCTGAGCGCGCGTCGCGTAACGCTCGTGGTGGACCAACTCCGTTTTGAGGCTTTCCCAGAGGCTCTCCATCGGGGCGTCCCAGCAGTTCCCGCGGCGTGACATCGACGCCTGCATGCCCAGCGACTTCACCAGCTTGCCTCTGTTATTTCTGGAATTCTTGCATGCAAGTATTTTAGAATAGCCTGAGCGAACTGTTGATGGAGGTGCCGGATGTCGGCTGTTGAAGGTCAAACCGCTATCCGCCGCCGCCGGGGGCGGCCGTCCGCAGCGGCTCAACGCGAAGCCGTTAATCCGCTGCATAGCGATGTTGCGGAGTCCGGCGACAGTGCGCTGGACTTGGGCGGACCCATTGAGCTGGGTTCAGGGCGGCCCATCCGGCAGGAGGTGCATGAGCGGCTGCGCAATGCCATCCTCAATGTCAAGCTGTTACCAGGCTCCGCTGTCTCGGAGAACGAGATCGCTGGTCACATGCAGGTGTCACGCACGCCGGTGCGCGAGGCAATGCAACGCCTGTCCCTGGAAGGAATGATTCAGGTGGTGCCGCAGGTCGGCACCTTTGTGGCGCGGATGGACCTGGAGCGCATCCGTGAAGCGCTGTTCATGCGCGAGGCCGTGGAGTGCACCGCGATGATGCGGCTACCTGCCACGCTGCCGCGGGACGAGCTTGACGCGCTCAAGACCTGCGTGAGCCGCCAGCGCGCCGCGGGTCGCCGTGGCGACGTCGCCACCGTGCTGGAGTGCGACGAGTGGTTCCACAGGCGCCTGCTCGAGCTCGCTGGGGTTCCAGGCGCATGGCGTTACGTGCTCGAAGCCCGCGAACTGCACCGCCGGGTGCGGGTGCTGGCGCAGAGCCGCCCCGATGCGCCGCAGCGGTCCCAGGAACAGCATGCCGCCATCGTGACCGAGCTGAGCGCCGGACGACCAGCCGCCGCCGCCGATGTCCTGCGCGAGCACATCCGCATGAACGTCCGATTCGCTGAAGAAATCGCCAACCGCAATCCCAATTACTTCACTGCCACCGCACCGCGCCAGGCCTGAGGAAAGTCAAACGATGAAGAACCAACCCAACGTCCTTTTCGTCATGATGGACCAGTGGCCGGGCAAGCTGCTTCGCGCTGCCGGCCATCCGGCCATCCTCACGCCCACGCTGGACCATCTGGCTCGGTTGGGTACACGTTTCCCGCGCGCCTACTCCGAGTGTCCGATCTGCATCCCGGCCCGGCGCACGGTCATGACGGGTACCTCGCCGCAGACGCATGGCGACCGGGAATTCAAGCCGGCCCAGGAGATGCCCGCCCTGCCCTCGGTGGCCCAGTGCTTCAGGGATGGCGGTTATCAGGCCTACGCCGTCGGGAAGATGCACGTCTACCCGCAGCGGGACCGCATTGGCTTCGACGACATCCTGCTGGCCGAGGAAGGCCGTCCGCAGCTGGGCGCAGTGGATGACTACGACATGTACCTTGCCGAGCAGGGCGTCGCTGGCACGCAGTTCCTGCACGGCATGAACAACAACGACTACCTGTTCCGTCCATGGCACCTGCCGGAACAGATGCACGTCACCAACTGGACGACGCGTGAGGCGGCCCGCATGATCAAGCGCCGGGACCCGCGCCGCCCGGCCTTCTGGCACGTCTCCTACACCCACCCTCACCCGCCACTCGTTCCGCTGGCGGCATACATGGACATGTACGAGCTGGCGCATGTGGACTTGCCTCAGAAGGCCCAATGGGCTGATGGCGCGTTGCCTGCGGCCCTGCAGGCGACCCGGGCGCACTGGCCCACGCAGTTCCGCGACCATGAGCTGCAGGCCATCCGGCGTGCTTTCTACGCGCTGTGCACGCACATCGACCACCAGCTGCGGGTGCTCATCGGCACACTGCGCGAGGAGCAGTTGCTCGACAACACCGTGATCCTGATTTGCAGCGACCACGGCGACATGCTCGGGGACTTCGGCCTGTGGGCCAAGCGCGTGTTCTACGAAGGCTCGGCCCAAATCCCGATGCTGTTGGTCGGAACGGCGGGGGACCCGCGCGTGGCGGCCAACCATGTCGACCACAGGCTCGTGGGTCTGCAGGACGTCATGCCCACGTTGCTGTCCCTGGCGGGTCTGCCGGTGCCATCGACCGTGGACGGTATCCCGATGGTTGGCGAGCAGCAGCGCCAGACGCTTTACGGCGAATGCAAGGAAAACGAGCTGGCGACCCGCATGGCCCATGACGGCCGCCACAAGTTGATCTGGTATCCCGCCGGCAACCACCTGCAGCTCTTCGACCTCCAGGAAGACCCTGCGGAAACCGTCAACCTCGCTGGCGTGGCGGGCTACCGGGACATCCAGCAAAGGCTTGAGCAGGTGTTCGTGGAGAACGCCTGGGGCATAGATCGGGAGTGGATCGCCGGAGATCGACTCGTCGGCTTCCCGGCCGAGTCCAAGGTACGCAAGGGCGACCGGCACTTTGGCGGCCAGCGCGGCATGCACTACCCGCTGCCGCCGCTGGACGACCCGACGCGCACGGTGGGCTCGCCGGGCTGAAGAGCCATCGAATTACTAGAGCACGAATCGCTGTCAGTTCAGGAGACAAAGCATGAACATGAACCGTCGAAAACTCTGCCTTGCCCTGGCCGCTGTTCCTGGCCTGGGTGTCGGGTCCGCACAGGCGCAAAGCTGGCCGACCACGAAACCGCTGCGACTGGTCGTTCCCTTTCCGCCGGGAGGCAACTCCGACCTCATTGCACGGTCCATCGGCCAGCAGCTTTCAACGGCCATCGGCCAGACCGTCATCGTCGACAACCGTGCCGGCGCTGGCGGCTCACTGGGAACCGGTGCCGTGGCCAAGGAGCCCGGTGACGGCTACACGCTGCTGCTGGGGGACATCGCCACCCACGTGATCAACCGCCTCGCTCTGCCGCACTTGTCCTACGACCCGGTGCGCGACTTCGTGCCTGTGGCACGGCTCACGTCGGTGTCCTTGCTGGTGGTTGTCAATCCCAACCTCGGCGTGCGCAGCCTGGGAGAGTTCATCGCACGCGCCAAGGCGCAGCCCGGCAAGCTGACCTACGCGTCCGGCGGAAACGGCACGCCAAGCCATCTCGCAATGGAAATGCTGCGGGCCCGCACGGGCATCGATCTGGTCCATGTGCCCTACAAGGGCAGCGTGCCGGCCCTGAACGACCTGGTGGCCGGCCAAGTGGACGTGATGATCGACGGCGCCGCTACAGGGTTGGTCAAGAGCGGCAGGCTTCAGCTCCTTGCGGTCACCGGCGAGCGTTCGCCGGCGTTCCCCACGGCGCCGACCATGGCGGAAGCCGGCGTCCCGGACTACCAGTTCACGTCCTGGCATGGCCTATTCGCCCCACGCGGCACCCCCGCGGACATCGTGAACCGTCTTGGCGGCGAACTGGAGAAGATCGTGTCACAGCCGCAACTGCAGAAGCAGTTTGCGGAACTCAACATCAGGCTCACCGCGGCGCGCGGCCAGGCTTTCACGGGCTTCGTGGAGAGCCAGCGCCAGTCGTTGGCGAAGCTGGTGCAGGACCGGAATATCCAATTCGAATCCTGAGCGCCGTCAATCACGTCGCAGGAACACGGTGCTGTGAGTGTGCGGGCCCTGCTACGCCGCCATGGCCAACCTTCCTCGCCCTGATCGCTTGGCCTCGTACAGCGCCATGTCGGCGCGGTGCAGCAGGGGCTGGATGTCGATGTCGCCGTCCTGGCATAGCGCCAGGCCGCTGCTGAAGCTCACTGTGCGGCCCATGTGTGCCTGCGTGGCGCGCTGCAGCGCCTCGCGCAGCCGCGCGTCCACCTCCATGGCCTGCGCCTGAGCGCAGCGGCGCAGCAGCACCAGGAACTCCTCGCCGCCGTAGCGGCAGCTCAGGTCGCCCGGGCGCAGGTGCAGCTGCAACTGTTCGGCCATGAGCCGCAGCGCCGTGTCGCCCGCCTCGTGGCCCAGCGTGTCGTTGATCTGCTTGAAGTGGTCCAGGTCCAGCAGCAACACGGCCAGCGGCTCGCGGTAGCGGCGTGACGTGGCCAGGGCGGTGGCGGCCTGCTCCAAGCAGGCGCGGCGGTTGAGCAGCCCGGTGAGCCCGTCAGTTGCGGCCAGCCGCTGCAAGGCCCGGCTGGCCTCGTCGTGCCAGGCCGCCAGCAAGCCCAAAGTGATCAGCGCCAACGCCACGTGCTGAACCATCGCGCCGGCCACATTGAGCGGATGCGGCGTGCGCAGCGTGGGATACAGCTCCGTGAAGAAGGCGCCCAGCACGCCGCGGCTCAGTGTCACCAGCGCCAACGCCAGCGCGCTTACCAGCACCACGGCGCGCCAGCGCCGCCCAATACCCTGCGCCGGCCAGGCGCAGCCCAGCGCCACGCAGCCCAACAGCAGCGCCAGGCCGAAGTTGGACCAGCCCACGCGAAACGCATAGCTGTCAAAACCCAGCCCGTAGCCCAGCGGCGTGATCAATGCCACAGCGTGCACCAGCGCCCGCCCGGGGCGGCGCATTAACCAGGCGTCCAGGGCGTGCCAGATGCACACCAGGCTCAAGCCCAGCAGGCCGATCCACAGCGAGGAAAACAGCCTGTCGTGCAGCGGGCGCGCCAGCATGAATGCGCCCCAAGCCAGCGCCTGCGCCACCGCGCTGCCGTTCATCCAGCGCCCGCCCGCGGTGGCGCGCCAGCCCACCAACGTGGGCAGCGCTGCCGCCGTGGCCCCAACGGTGGCCAGCATCATTACAAAAGTCGTCTGAAGGTCCAGCAAGGCCGGTTTGTCTCTCTTCTGTGGGTGCCGCGCCGCGCGGGCGCCTGGCGAGCCGGGCCGGCACGGCTTGCCGGCGGTGAGACGCAATTGTCACGCGTCGACGAGCCAGGCACCGGCCGCGAGGAGGGCACCCGTGGCCTCCATGAAGGGCGCCAGGCCGCCCAGGAACCTTGACTGGAAGAACAGCGAGGCCCCGGCGTACTCGTCGCCGCGCAGCAGCGGCTGCGGCGTGCACAAGGGTTCCGAGAAGGCGTCCAGCGTATACCGGCCGGTGATGCGAAGCCCCGTGTTGGCGCACAGGACGCACATCGGCCGGCCCAGCCCGCCTTGGTAGCGCGCCCTGGCGCGGCTACCGATGGTGGCCCATTCCAGCGTGTGGCGCGTCAATCTTAAAAGAGGCTATCCCCTTGATTGACGCCGCACCGCACGCCAGCCTTGCCGGGCCACGTAGGCGCCTCTTTGAGTTGGCTTCCGCATCACAGACACAAGGACTACGAACCTTCGTCCACAAGGCGCGTGGCGTGATGAACGAGCTTGATAGCGCTCTCGTAGGTGTCGCCGACTTCGCCGAACGGATCTCCGGCGAGGTGTCGGTCGCCTGCGTGCCGCCGGCAGTGAGCTACTTCCTACCTGGCGTCATCAGCCGCTTTCACGAGCTGTATCCGCGAATTCGGGTACGCCTGGTCGATGAATCCGCATCGGAGTTGCTGCTGGCCGTTGCCAACGCCAAAGCTGATCTAGGCCTCACGTACATCGGCACCCAGGAACCCGACATCAAGTTCGAGCCGCTGATGGAGGATCCTTTCGTCGTTGCCTGCACGAGCGAGCATGCGTTGGCAAAGCGCAAGGGCATCGGCTGGGCCGATATTGCGTCTTACGACCACATCGCGCTTGCTCAGGGCAGTGGCAATCGTTTCCTGATCGACCAAGCTTTGGCACGGGTGGAGAACAAGCCGAAATGGTTCTGCGAAGTGCGGCACGTGCCTGCGCTGGTGAGCCTGGTGGAAGCCGGGTGGGCATCGGCGTGGTGCCGTGGCTGGCGCTACCGCCGCGGGAAGCTGGTCAGCATCAAGCTCGAAACGCCGGCCCTGAGCCGCACGATCGGCATTATCCGCCGCCGCGGGCGCCCGCTGCGTCTGCCAGCGGAGCTCTTCCAGCGCTTGCTGCCGATGGAACTGGCATCGCGAAAACGTCCGGACACCGAGACGCTGCGCGGCAAGCGAGCCAGGCCGCTGCGCGGGTAGAAACTCAACCCCTGCGCTGGCGACGTGCCTGCTCCAACACTTCACTACCGCTGGATGTTCGAGGCATGGCCCAGTCTCCGTGATGGCCAACCCCGTCTTCATTCACCAGCGAAGACGCATTGGAATCAAGCGCAAAATGCAGACAAGTCATTGTTGCGTCGCTGTACGCCTGTCCTCTCATGCAAACTCCAAAAGCGACCGACTTCAAGCTCGACATCACCGCTGACTTGAACAAGTGGCGCGCGTTTGTTGCCATCGGCGAGCTCGGCAGCCTGACGCGCGCAGCGCTGTTCCTGGACAGCAATCAGTCGCTGCTGAGCCGGCAGCTCAACGCGCTCGAACGGGAGTGTGGTTCGCGGCTATTCAACCGGACCGGCCGCGGAGTCGAGCTTTCCGAAGTCGGTGAGCGGCTGTTTCCACAAGTCAAGGCTCTGCTCGAAGGCGCCGAGCAACTCGAAGTCGAAATCCGTGGCGAGGTGCGCGAGCCGACCGGCCGCGTCACCGTGGGCTCGCTGCCCTCGATTGCCCATCCTCTGGTCGGGAGGCTGTTCAGCGACCTGCGCGAGCGCCACCCGGCAGTCAAGCTCAAGATCCTCGAGGGATCGAGTGGCCAAGTGGAGGAATGGCTGTCCGATGCCCGAGTCGACATCGCCATCCTGTACCGCTACAGCAGCACCTTGTCGGAGCATGAGCAGGCGCTGGCCACCGTTGACAGCTTCCTGATCGGTGCCAAAGGCGATCGGCTGACCTTGCGGCCGGAACTGCCCTTCAGCCAACTCGATGGCTTACCGTTTGTGCTGCCCAGCGTGCCCAACGGGTTGCGCACGGCGCTGGATGCCTTCGCCCGCCAGGAGCGCATCAGCCTGACCCCGGTCATCGAAGCCGACTCGCTGCCGCTGCAAAAGTTGCTGGTGGCGCAGGAGCGCCTGTACACAGTACTGCCGTTGCATGCAGTGTGGACCGAGATGGCAGAAGGACGCCTGCAGGCGTCGAAGATCACCAGCCCGCCGATGCAGCGCATCGTCGCCATGGCCATGGCCAAGTCCAAAGGCCCACCGCGCGCCGTCTCGGCCGTGGCCTCGCGCATCATCGACATCGTCGCCGACATGGCGCAAAAGGGAATGTGGCATTCCGGTCCTGCGTTGTGATGCAGCGCACATAGCTGCAATGCGCCGGGTGATCTGGCTGTGTGCACTGGCGCCCGCTAACCTGCTGCGCAAACTCAGGAGCCATCCATGCCACGCATCACGTTCCCTACCCCCGACACCATGGACGCCGAGCAGCGCCGCGTCTACGACAAGGTCGTCTCCGGCCGGCGCGGCAAGATCGTGGGGCCGCTGCGTGCGGCGCTGCACAGCCCGGAACTCGCCGATCGGTGGCAGGCCCTGGGCGAATTCCTGCGTTACAACACTTCGCTGCCACCGCGCCTGTCGGAACTGGCCATTCTCGTGACAGGGCGCGCCTGCCAGTCACCCTTCGAGTGGTACGCGCACCGCGCCGAGGCGCTCAAGGCCGGTATTGAACTGTCCATCATCGACGAACTGCTGTCGCAGCGCATCCCGCAGGGCCTGACCGAATCGGAAAGCCTGGTGGTGCGATATGCGCGCGAGCTGAACCAGTTCAACTCGGTGTCCGACACCACCTATGCCGCCACGCTGCAGCACTTCGGCGAACGCACTGTCGTCGAGCTCACGGCGCTGGTGGGCTATTACACGATGGTGGCCATGACGCTCAATGCACATGAGATCCCTCTGCCCGAAGGCGAAACCGCGGCTTTCGACCTGCCGCAAAAGGACATGGCATGAGCGGGGGATGGGACTGCCACGCGCACCTGTTCGGCCCCTACGATCAGTTTCCACTCGCCGCGGACAGGAGCTACACGCCGCCGCCTGCGCTTTCTTCGCAGTATCTGGCGCTGCTGTCACGACTGGGCCTGTCGAACGGCGTCCTGGTGCATCCCAGCGCCTATGGCGAAGATCACTCGTTGCTGTTCGACGCGCTGGCGGCGCATCGCCAGTTGCGGGGTGTCATCGTGGCGCGGGCGCATACCTTTGCTGCGCTGCACGGCTTGCGCGACAGGGGCATCAGGGCCGCGCGATTCAGCCATCGCAGCGGCGCGGGCGCCAACTTTGCCGGCAGTGCCGGCTTCACGGACCTGCTGGAGCTTGCCCCGAGACTGGCCGACGCAGGCCTCCACGCCGAGCTCTGGACCGACACGCAGGCCCTGCCGGAGATCGCAGAGAACTTGCGCCGGCTGCCGGTGAAGGTGGTGATCGACCACATGGGCGGCTTCGACATCGATGCGGGCATCGACGCCCCAGGATTCCGCTGCCTGCTGTCGTTGGTGGAAGACGGCGTCACGTTCGTGAAGCTCTGTGCGTACCGCAACTTGTTCAAGGCGCGGGACTTCGACCAAGGCCTGCCTTTCCATCACGCGCTGCTCGGTGCCAATCCGCATGCGCTACTGTGGGGCAGCGACTGGCCGCACTTGCGCGTAGAGCCCGCGCCAGATGCCGCCCAGCTGCTGGCGGAGTTCAGGCGCTGGACCGACAGCCCGACACTCGAATCGCTGATTCTTGATGCCAACCCGGCCAAACTGTACGGCTGATTGCTGCCACAGGCGACCTGACAGAGCACCAGGCACGCTGCGCTTGCAGTCCCCTGTCGGCAAGCAAGGACGACGCAAGCACCGGGGTCCTTGCGCCGAGCTTCCCAGGTTGCTGGCCGATGCGGTGACGGCGTCAGGCGCGATGCCATTTTTCACCCAGTTGACCAGTTGAGGCAGCATGTCAAAGCTGTCTGACGCTGGAGCAAATGGAGATTGCTCGGCTGAGAGCCGAACTTGCGCGCGTGAAGATGGAGCGCGATGTGCTGGAAAAAGCGACGGCGTAGTTCGCGAAGGCGCGGGGGTGAAGTACAAGCGTCACGGTCAGCAGTGGCCGCTGTCGCTGACCTGCAAAGTGCTGCGCGTGAGCGTCAGTGGGTACCTGGAACATCGCCGCCGTCGCGACGCACGCAAGCCCAGCCAGCCGGGGTCGGGCGGGCTCAGCGATGAGGTCTTGCTGGTGCACATGCGCGCCATCCATGCCGAAGTGCGTCAGGAGTACGGCTGGCCGCGGATGTGGAAAGAATTGCTGGTGCGCGGGCACCGCGTGGGCAAGGAACGCGCGCGCCGCCTCATGAGCCAGCACGGCATCACGCCCTGCGCCAGCTGTTCGCACAGCATGGCCAACGTGGCACACACAGCGCCATCCATCCCCGCGCGCTGTATCAGCGACAGCGTCACCTCGCCGTCACGGCGCGTTGGCGGCGCCACCAGTACACGCTGTCCGGACTGGCTCACGGCGGTGTGCCCGCAGGCCCGGTTGCACTGTCCAAAATGCCCCCTGTAACGTGCACGCCACTGCTCACCGGCACCCCGGCAAGCACGCCGCGCAGCCCCGCCAGCGGTGCGCTCAGGTGCACGCCGCCGGCGTCGAACCAGATCTGGCGGATCGTTTCCTCGTGGCGGCCACTGCGCTTCTTGAACACCGAGATGGCCTTTTTCACCCGGCCGTCGTGCTCGAACATGCGCATCACGACGACGCTGTCGGCCAGATAGCTTGCATCCACGGGCGACTGCATGTTGGGCCCAAGCAGGCCGCTCTGTGCCGCGACCAGAAACGTCGCCACGCCGCGGTGGTTGAGATAGGCCAGCAACTCGTGCAGTTGGGCCGTGAGGAAGCGGCCGTCGGGCATGGCGTTGAGGTAGCCGTTGAGGCTGTCAATGACCACCACCCGCGCATCGCGCTGCTCCACCGCCACCCGGATCATCGCGGCGAACTCGCCCGGCGCAATTTCCGCCGGATCAATTTGGCGCACCTGCACCTGGCCCACGCCCAACCCTTCCACCAACGGCATGCCCAGCCCCTGGCAGCGGGCCAGCAAAATGGCGCGCGACTCGTCGAAGGCAAAGACCGCAGCGTGGGCGCCGCGCAGCGCCGCGGCATGCGCGTACTGCAGCGCCACGGTGGACTTGCCGCTGCCTGGCGGGCCCAACAGCAGCGTCGTCGTGCCGCGGTCTATGCCGCCACCGAGCAGCGCATCCAGCGCGACGACACCGCTGGGCACCGGCTCACGCACGAAATCACCGTCATGGTCGGCCGCGGCCAGGCGGGGAAACACCTGCAGGCCCCCGCAGCGGATGCACATGTCGTGGAAACCACTGCGAAAGTCGCTGCCACGAAACTTCACCACCTGCAGTTGCCGCTGCGTCTGCCCATAGCTCGGTGCGTGCTGGTCCAGCGAGATCACGCCATGCGCAATGCTTTGCAGTTGAAGATCCGGCCCCTCGGCGGTACGGTCGTCGAGCAGCAGCACCGTGCAGCGGCGTGCGGCAAAGAACTGCTTGAGTGCCAGGATCTGGCGCCGGTAGCGCAGAGAACTTTGCGCCAGCAGCCGCAGCTCCGACAGCGAATCGAACACCATGCGGCTGGGCTCGACGCGCTGGACTGCCTGCAGCACCTGGCGCGTCGTCTCGGTCAGCTCCACCTCCGAGGGGTGGTACATCGTCAGCTCCGCCTCGCCGTCGAAGCCGCCCTCGTGGCCAATAAGCTCCTCGATGTCCACGCCGTCCAGACTCAAGCCATGCGACAGGGCGCCGGCCACGAGCTCGGCCCGCGTCTCGGACAGCGTGATGTAGAGACATCGCTCGCCGTTGCGTACGCCTTCCCGAAGGAACTGCAGCGCCAGCGTCGTCTTGCCCGCGCCCGGGTTGCCGTCCACCAGGTAGAGGCGATGCGACAGCAGCCCGCCATGCAGCACGTCATCCAGGCCAGGCACGCCTGTGGAGGACCGTTGAGGGATGTCGTTTTGTTCCATGGGCAGCGGCTGGGCACAGCAAGCAACACGCGCCTCTGAGCATACGGGGCGCCTGCCGGAGCAAAGGCCCGCAACTTTCTGGCGCTTGGCAGGGTCGCTGGCTGACAGCGCTTCAAGCGCTGGCAGCCTCCTCGGTATGGGGCAGCACTGTGCAGTGCGCGCGCACTGCCAAATGCGCGCCCAGCATGCTGCGCCAAGAGATCAAAAAAATTGGTAGATCACGCAACGGCAGAATGCGTGCTACATTAGCCACTGGCGCTTGCGGTAAACCAGCTTGCACAAAGCGGTCTTTTAAGCCGGCGCCCGGATCACGAGTTGATCTCCATCCCGCTCCAGAGCTGCTGATTGCCTCGGCGATTTCGATGTTCTGGTTGCCCTTGGCTCGCAGCGAATACCCCTGCCAGCCCGCGCCCGGACCGAGTTCATCCGCCGCTTGTGCGTGCATCCCAGCACGCCACCTCAGTCAGACCCGGCCGACCCCCAGTGTGGGCCGCGCCGCCGAAAGCCTCTCATCAATAAATCTTTCCGGGTAGGCAAGTACCTTGTCTCCCCTTTGACCCGACACATCGGGCCAAGCCGCTACGCCGCCTCCGTTTCCATACGCAGCGGGCACGGCAGCGCTTCCCACGACCGCGTCATGCGCTTCGTGCCGGAATTCGATTCCGGCGAAGCCGCCCTGCAGTACGCCTGCGATCAAGGACTTGACTGGATCAGCCGTGCGGCTGCCAGCCAGGCCGCGACCGGCCCTGCCCGGCTTTCCCATCTTTCACACACACAGGAGTAACTCCATGGCCAAGGAAGAACTGATCGAAATGCAGGGCGTGGTCGGCGAGGTCCTGCCGGATTCGCGCTTTCGCGTGAAGCTGGAGAACGGGCATGTGCTGGTGGCTTACACCGCCGGGCGCATGAAGAAGCACCGCATCCGCATCCTGGCCGGCGACAACGTCTCGCTGGAGCTCTCTCCCTACGACCTCAGCAAGGGCCGCATCACGTTCCGGCACCTCGAGCGGCGTGGCCCGCCTCCGTCGGCCCATCAGCGCAGGCGTTGATGCTTCAGGCCGCGGCAATACCTCATGACCTTGGCTTCCTTGCAAGGAAGCTAATTTCCCGCACCAGCCAAAGCTGGGGCCTTTCCAATATTCCTAAAAGGATTGACGACATGACGACTGAAACTGGCACCGTGAAATGGTTCAACGAAACCAAGGGCTTTGGCTTCATCACGCCTGACAATGGCGGCAAGGACCTGTTTGCCCATTTCAAGGAAATCAAGGGCAACGGCTTCAAGACCCTCGTTGAGAACCAGCGCGTGGAATTCGAAGT
Organism: Azohydromonas lata; assembly: GCF_034427735.1. Classification (NCBI taxonomy): domain Bacteria; kingdom Pseudomonadati; phylum Pseudomonadota; class Betaproteobacteria; order Burkholderiales; family Sphaerotilaceae; genus Azohydromonas; species Azohydromonas lata. The sequence continues at coordinate 31,176 of NZ_JAXOJX010000012.1, read as the reverse complement.
CACGCAGGGCCAAAAGGGCCTGCAGGCTTCCAGCATCCGCACGCTGTAAGCCGCAATCACACCACCCGTATTCCCCAACTTTCCCCAAAGGATTGACGACATGACGACCGAAACTGGCACCGTGAAATGGTTCAACGAAACCAAGGGCTTTGGCTTCATCACGCCTGACAACGGCGGCAAGGACCTGTTTGCCCACTTCAAGGAGATCAAGGGCAACGGCTTCAAGACCCTCGTTGAGAACCAGCGCGTGGAATTCGAAGTCACGCAGGGCCAAAAGGGCCCACAGGCTTCCAGCATCCGCACGCTGTAAGCGACACACAGCCTGCACGGCTTGCGGAGGTCATTCCTGTGGCTTCCCGAACGCGAGCGGCTTTTGCCTATTGCGCTGCGAAACCACCGGGACCGCTTGCGGTAATCCCCTCGTTTTCGAATTTCTCCCACAAGGATTGACTCCATGAGTACCGAAACAGGCACCGTGAAATGGTTTGATGAGCCCAAGGGCTTTGGCTTCATCACGCCTGACAAGGGTGGGAAAGACATGTTCGCCCACTTCAGCGAAATCAAGAGCGACGGCAACAAGACGCTCGTCGAGAGCCAGCGTGTGGAGTTCGAGATTACCGAGGGCCGCAAAGGCCTGCAGGCCTCCAATATCCGCGTGCTGTAAGCACGGGCTTGTACCCAGGGGGCGCTGGCGGGCGCTTTCCTAGAAGCTGGCTCCGCCGGCTTGAGGGCATCTGGGTGCAGCTCCGTGCACCAGCGTACAGATGCCGTCCTCACGACGGCGCACGATCTTCAATGGGCAAGCCGCCCGTGCTGTCGTTCCTCACACGGGACACTGACTGGTGATTGGACCCATTCATTCATCAGGGAGCATCCAGGCCATGAGCGGCACCGGAAGCATCCGCGACATGAAGACGAGTTCATACCGCCATGGGAGAACCGCAACATGAGCATCCCGACCAGTCGTTCGACGGCAAGCAGCGGCAGCATCGATGCTGCCGCCCAAGACACCTTCATCACCGAAGGCGGCCATGCGAATACATGCAGCACCCCTGCTCGTGAGTTGGCCGAGGCCGATCACGAGGAGCAGGCGCACCTGATGGCAATGCTGGGTATTCACCACGAAGGTCGCTACTACCACTTTCGCAGCTACCGATATACCCGCCTGGAAGATGCCGTGGCGTATGCGCGCTTGGTAGGCACCCGCGTTGCACGCATGCTGGCCGAGGATAACCTGCCCAGTCCCTCCTTGCTTGAAGAAGTGAACCTTCCCACAGGCCAGGAAGAGGTCCTCATGCAATCGCTGGGCGTGTGTTTCGAGGACGGCCGCTACGTGTACGAGGGCTTTCACTACGACCGCCTTGCCGATGCAGTGGCCTATGCCCGGTTGCGGCATGCACGTGAGCCGTGAATCCCAGCGGCGTGCGCCGCAAGCTGTAGCGGCTTTTTACGGACGAAGCGCTCAGCCCGTAGCCGTAATCGCTACAACGCCTGCATGACGCAAACCTGCCGACAGTGGATCGTGCGCTGCGCCGGCGCGCTCGTGGCGCTAGCTGCGGCGGCCTCACCAGCGCTGGCTCAGCGCCTGACAGTGGCCATGGACGACAGCCTGGGCGACGCCATGAAGGCCGTGGCACTGGAGTTCACAGCCAGCCACGGCGGCGTCAGCGTGAGCTTCCTTGCAGGAGCCTCTGGCGCGCTGCTGGAGCAGCTCGGCCACGACACGACGGCCGACGTGCTGGTCGTTGGGGACGTGCAAACCCTGGAACTGGGCGAGCAGCGCCGCTTGCTGGTGCCCGCTGTGCTCAACGTCTTTGCCTCCAACGCACTGGTCCTGGTGGTGCCGATGTCAGCAGGCCTGCCCGTGCAACGGCTGTCCGATCTGGCGCGTCCGGAGGTGATGCGTATCGCGATGGGGCGTCCCACCAGCGTGCCCGCAGGGCGCTATGCCCGCGAGGCAATCAACGCTCAGCGCCTGTGGTCTTCACTGCAGCGCAAGGTCGTCATCGTGGAGAGCGTGCACGAGGTGCTGGACTTGGTCGCCAGCTCCGATGCGGACGCGGGCCTTGTCTTTGCCACCGATGTGGCCGCGGCAGCAGGCCGCGTGCGGGTGGTACAGACGCTGCCCCTGGGCACGCCTATCCACCATGCGGCAGCCGTCGTTGCGGGCAGCAGGAATCCGGCGCTGGCGCGCGAATTCGTTGCCTACCTTCGCAGCGAACCAGCCCGTGTTGTGTTCAGGCAGTTTGGCTTTGGGGTGCCTTGATTAGCGGGCCTGATTTATTTTGGAAGATATTTTTTTGGTTTCAGACTTGGTGGGACCACTGCTTGCTCAAGATATACGATCCACAGGAGAACTACATGACAAATCCCATCAACACTATGCTCAATGAAAATTCACTGCAACCGTCCATGCAACCCTATGTTCGCCTGACACAACGTAACATGCAGTTGTTGACGCGTTTTTCGGCCTCACCGGAAATGGTGAGCTTGTGGTTGAAAAACGGTCAAAAAATATTCGCTCAAACTGTCCAAGAGGCGGCGTCGGGCAAAACCTCGCATGAACCCAAAAAAATGGTCAAGCAGGTGCAGGAAAATATATCGGACGTGGGACAGTCCAAGGCTTTCGCCAGCCTGCTTCAGGGCTTGATGCAAAGTCACCTGGAGTTTTTGACCGATCTGGCCCAGACCAACATGGCGGCGCTGAGCCAGATGTCGAACAAGATGATTGGAAACCTGCAGCAGGCTTCCCTCGGTGAGCCGCCCGCCGAAGCGCCGTTGGAAGAACAGCCGGCCACGCGCGCCAAACGCAAGGCGCATTGATTCAATTTGATGTAACCAACCGACAACCCCATATTCACAGGCTACTCGCTTGGAAATGAAAAACTCGCCGGTGGATTTCTCTAACGGCGGGTTGCCAGCCCCTTCCGGGCGAAGAAAATACAGATCCGGAGCGGCGTTGGCTCCTCATCATTCCGGTCCAATATCATCTTGCCGTGGGAAGACGGCTTCAATTCACTCCGCTTCACGCGGACAGCAAGATTGAAGCACAGGAACGGCAAGGAATTTAAAACACGGGAATGACCCGCCGAGCCAACCTTGGTGGAGACTTTCTGGCGAGACCATCAATTTCAATGAAAAGCAACTGAAAATATTTATTTTCATGCTTGGTAGCGAATACACGTCACACTGGCCAGTGCAGCCGCCGCCCCTGATGCTCAAGCGCAAGTGAGCGCCGCGGGTTGAACAAGCCGTGATGCGGCACACGCCAGCCAAGTGCTACTTCATCCCCTTTACTTCAACCGTTACAGCCCATGACTCCTGACGATCTTCGCGCGCATTTCGCAGCGCATGCCCCTGATGACATTCCCAGTTGGTTCCAGCCTGCCGTGGTCGAGCCGTCCCTGCCGTCACTGCCGGAGCGTGGTTCGGACGATACGGCCGACAACGCCGCCGTGAAAGCCTGGTCCGATCAAAGAAGCCAGGCCCATCTGCGGCGCGAGCAGTACCGATACTTTGCCTGGCGCTGGTATTACGCCGATCAGATGGTCGCGCTTAAGGACATGCCAATCAGCTTGCAGCCACATGGCTGAGCGCGGGACGCCGGGCAACGTCGCGCCCAACGCCTCCGTCAACGCCCAGTCGGCAGCCACTTGATGGACAGGGGCTTCAGCACCTGCTGTTCGTAGCCTGCCTGCCAGGCATCCAGCCTCTGGCGCCACTCCTGTCGCGTTTCACCTGTGGCCAGCGGCATGTTGTGCAGCAACAGCATCGGATTCATCAAAGCGTCCTCGCCGCGCACCGCGGCCTTGGCGCCCTGTCGCTCAAGCTCGGCCTTTTCGTTGGGCTTCATGGTTTACATCCCGCGGCCACGACCGGCTTGTGCACGGTCCGTCCGGCCGCCGTGAGCTCCAACGCTGCGTTGTGCCAGGTCATCCAGCCCAAGGTGACGAAGTCGTCAAAACTCCCCGGAGCGATGTCCCGCGCCTGACGCAGCCGGTCCACCGCGGCGGGGAACTGTCGGCTCAGGAGTTCGCAGCGACCAGCGCTAAGGGTGACCCGGTCACGCCGCAGGGGAAGAAGATATTGCACGGTCAATCAGTTTCGGCGCGCGAGCTGCACGCCTTCATGGCTTGTCGAAGCATGGGCAGGGCTGCTGCCGGTGCCGCTTCAAGCGGATGGCGCCCTGCACCAACACGCCTGGGCGCCGCTGGGAAACCCGCTGTATCGCTTGTACCACTTCAGCCGCGCCCTTGCGTAAGCAAGGCGACCGACGCAAGCCACGCCCGCTGTGCACCGCCAAGCACCACGATAGCCATCGCAGTCCAAACGGCTGCGTGCGTGCACTGCCCGCTGCTCCCTTGCATGGCACACAGCCCGCGATGCGGCCCCAGTTGGGGCCCCTGGCCGTTGAAAAGCCGATCAGGCAGCGAAACCAGCCCCGCACGCGGCGCCGTGCCAGATAGGCCTCCACCGCCTCCATCGCTTGGCGCGCGCGGAGTTCATCAACGCCTGCGCATGCGCAAGGCATCCAGCCGCGCAAAGTCATAAGCCGGACGCAGGTACTCCGGAGCCACCGTGGCCGGCGAAGCGGGTTGGATGCCCAAGGCCCGCAGGTCAGGCAACAAGCTGGTGGTGACGTTGTCCACCTTCATGGAGTCCAGGTTGTCGGCCGACATCGGCGGCTCGCCAGGCAGCCATTGCATCAGGCTCGCCAGCAGCCGCCCGGGGCTCGTGGGCAGCCCAATCACAGGCCGCGGATGACCGCTGCAGCGCCTGGCCAACGAAGCCAGTGCCGCCAAGGATCAGGATGCGTTGCATGGTGGGTTTTTCACGGGCATGGACGGCGGTTCGCGCCTGCCGCATGCCATGCGGCCTAACAGGCATGACCGACAGCCTTGTGGACGCGGATCACGGCGATGTCGTGCTTGAGCGTCATGGCGGCTGCCGAGGCTGGGGCCTCATGTCCAGACGCTAAGGGCTGCCAGTCGCCGCGTCGGTGCGCTGGCGTACGCGGTCCTCACTCAGCGCACGGCAGGGATAGCCCACGCGCTCGGTGGGCCAACGTACAGACGCCCCGAGTCCGCGTGCAGCAACCTGCAACAGGCGCATGAAATGCGCTCTCCCATTTATCGAATGAAGGAAGCGGCAATGACCAAGAGACAACGTGGCAACAAGGAAGCCAAGAAGCCCAAGCAGGTGCGTCCACCGCCCGTGCTTGTGTCGGCCTCGTCCCTGACGCGGCCGACACCTGAGCGGCCCAAGGGCAAGTAGCCTGCATGGGCCGTGAAGTCCATTGACAGCGTGCATGCCGGGACGCGCCCCAACAAGTGGCCATGAGCGCCAGCCTGCGGTCCAGCGTAGCCACCCTTGCACGCCTGGCGGCCTTGCTCACCGTCCCGGGTCATCCCGATTAGACCGTGGCGCTTTGATCAACAGCGACGGCGGTCGCACAGCCCTCGCTCTCGGCCGCCCGGGAGCCCGCACGCTGACGAGCAGGAGCGACGCCCGACTGCCGTCCTCCGTCACGGCGTGATGAGGTGGCGCCCATGGAGTTTTCTCAACTGTTCACGCACAGCGCGCAGCAGGTGCTGCCCCTGGCACGCACCAAAGGCCTGGTATCGTTCTTTGACTACCGGGGCTCCAACATCGAGTTGGCCACGAACGCAGACCCCATCCGCGCGGCCATGCACCGGCTGATGCTGACGCTTACGGAGTCGATCGACCAAGGGTTCCTCACCCTCACCGCCGAGGCGGTCATGCTGGACGCGGACCACTGTGCCGTCACGGTGACGGCCGCCGGCACCGGCCTTTTCGTGACGGACCAGGCGTTGGAGGAGGTGCTCAAACGCCACGGCGCCGGTGGCATCGGCATGACGGGGCTGGACGATGTTCATGCGCAGTGGCGCGAGCCGCTGCACACACAGCCGGCCATTGAGGTGGCGCTGAGCCTGCACAAAGCCCGCAGTGAAGGATTGAGCTTCACCTGGCAGGCCGTACTGCCCGCGCGCCTGATCAACGAGCCCCTGCCCGCGCAAGCCCATGGAGCAACGGCCTGGCTGGTCAATGCCATCCCCGGGGGGCTGGATTCGGTCAAATACCGGCTCAGGCGGCAGGGCTGGCACGTGACCCTGCTGCAGTCGCTGCAGGACGCACAGGCCTTGCTCGATGCCGGTCCGCCTGCGAACCGCCCACTGCTGTTGCTGGTGGCCGAATCGCCGCAAGCCATGCTGGCGGACCTTGAACGGCTCACGCGGCTTTCGCCGGCGACGTGGCTGGTCCTGGCGGTGGACGACCATCCAGTCAACCAGCTGGTGGTGCGAGGGCTGCTGGAGCTGTTGGGCTGCGAAGTGGACATCGCGGCGGACGGTGAGCAGGCCATTGCCTTCTGCCGTGCCCGGGCGCCGGACCTGGTGCTGATGGACGTGCACATGCCCGGGCTCAACGGCCTGGAGGCGACCCGGCAGCTGCGCACGCTGCAGCGCCAGGGCGTGGTGCGCCCTTTTCCCATCGTGGCCGCCACGGCCATGCATTCGGTCCAGGGGCGACAGGAATGCCTGGCCGCCGGTATGGACGGCTACCTGGAAAAACCGCTGGAGCTGCAGGCGCTCAAGAATGAGCTGCACCGTGTCCTGCCCATGCAGCCGCTGTTGCCCAACGGCCGCCCCGAGCCCTGACGGCCTACCCCCGCTGAAATCACGCAGGAACGTCGCAGCTCAATCTGGCGGAGCAAAGTCAAGAAACCTTCATGGCTGAGGCGGGCAGTCGCTGCAGCTGTCGGTCGACAGTGCAAGATCGCAATGGTAAGGCTGCTCAAAGCCCTGATCGGCGTTGCCAACGGCAACGGCGCGAACCATGGGCGCATGCACCGACGTGACGCCACCGAACATGGTTGCAAATGCAACGTCTGCCGCATCCCGGCCAGTGCCTATGCGCACGAAGCCCATGGGTATGCCTGTGCCGGAGGCATCAAAGATGTACCAGCGGTCTCCCAGGTAGGCCTCGACGTAGGCATGGAAGTCGGGCGGCCCAAGCGCCGGATCGGCGCCGTAGTCGGTGCCAGTCACGAAGCGGGCCGGGATGTTGAGAGCTCGGCACAAGGTGATCATGAGGTGCGTCATGTCACGGCAAACGCCGGCCTGCTCAATGAGTGTCTCCACGGCGGAGGTCTTCGAGCTGGAGACGTTGGACGTGAAGGCGATGTGCTGCTGCACCCACTTCATGATGGCTTGCACCCGGCCATGGCCCTGCCAGAGTCCACCAAACTCCTTGAACGCCAGGCGCATGAGCCGGTCGGACTCGCAGTAGCGGCTGGGATAGATGTATTGCATGACTCCCAGCGGCAGGCTGCGCACGGGCACCTCGGCAAGTTGGCCAGGGTCAACGCGGTGGTGCGTCATGTCCACGGTGGCGCGATAGGCCACGTTCAACCGCCCGGGCAAGGCCCGCAGCCGCAGGTAGCGGTTGCCCGTGGCCGTATCGGTCTGGACCTGCGCCTCAACCGGTTGACTCAAGCTCAGGTGTTCCTGCGACACCTTCTGGCACGCCGTGTGGGCAGGGTGAATGTTGAAAACAAAATCTGCACCATGCTGGTCAATGTCGTATCCCAGCTCGATTTGAAGCTCAATGCGCACCATGGGTGCCCTCTCCTGCCTTTAGTCCGGACGCTCGTCGCCGCGGTGTGCGTGCCGATGTGCTCGCTGCAGCGGCCATGACCGCGGGCGGGTCTGACGCCGGATCTTCCTGTCTTGCCTGCGAAACCACGCAGTGGATGAAATGAAGCTTGGCCACCGCGGCACGCGGCAGCACAAAGGGATAGTAGTCCTGATGGCCCATGGCAGCCGACATCTCGTTCATCACCGCAGTGATCTCTATCCACGCATGCAGCATGTCCAGGAAAGCGTCTCCTGCGGGATCGGCCGGTGTCCAGAGGTCTTCACGGCCGAAGGGCCGCGCCTGGACGCACTGCGCCTGCGCGCGGATGCCATGGCTCAAGGCCGTATCGAGCGTGTCCCGAACGTGCAGGTAGTGCGCCCAGGTTTCGGCCCAATCCTCCCAGGGGTGCATGCTGGCATAGCTGCTCACAAAGGTCGTGCGCCAGTCCGGCGGTGGCCCCTGCTCGTAATGCTTCATCAGGGCCAAGCCGTAGCTCAGCCGCTCGTCGCCGAACAGGGCCCGGCAGGGAACAAGCCACTGAGTGCCGGCCACCAGCCGGTCCCAGTAGTAATGGCCGACCTCGTGGCGAAAATGCCCAAGCAGCGTGCGGTAGGGCTCGCCCATTTCCTGGCGGGTCTGCTCGCGTACCGGGTCGTCGGCTTCGTCCAGATTGATGGTGATGACGCCATTGCCGTGCCCGGTCAGGGCGCGCGAACCCCCTGGCGACGGGCTTGGGAACTCAAAGGCCAAGCCGCGTGCCGGATCGTCCCTCACCTTGGACACCACCGGCAGCCCCAGGCCGATGAGCTGTGACACCAGCCGGCGCTTGGCTCTTTCCATGCGCGTCCACAATACCAGGTCCCCGGCCCGTGACAGGTCGGGCACACATTGGTTGAGGGCGCAAGATTGGCAAAGCTGAACGCGCTTTCCTCTGGTGCCGGCATTGACAAGCCAATTGCAACCTGCCGGCGATGCGAAGTTGGCGCAGCGGCGGTACACCGGGACACGCGGGCCGCTGCTGCCACAAGCCTGCCAAGTGCCTTTTTGAGACCCCGGCTGCAGTGCCAGCATGGCTCCACGGGAAGCCACGTAGCCCAGCGGCGCGCCGCAGCCAAGACACGCGCTGTTGCGGAAGTAAATCTCGTGCCCACACTGGCACTTCCAGGCGCGAGACGTCGCAGCTACCGGTGGCCCGCCCAACTGTCCATGCCTGGATAGAACGGCCACTTCAGACTCCTGTGAACAGATAAGACGAAATGGCAAGCGGCGATCCCGCAGATGGCGAAACTGGCTGCGCATGGCAGCGGCCCTACAACTGGAACAGCACCCGTCACGGGCTCAGCAGCGCGTTGTAGGCGCGCTGGTCGGCCGCCTGGCAGCCACAGGCGACGCTTTCCAGGCCTGGCCGGTCGAGCACGCAGACCATGCCGCTGTGATAGCGAATCAGCAAGCGCTGCTGCAACTCACCGGCCGCCTCAGTCACGCCCTCGCGGCTCACGCCCAGCAGGCGCGAGCCCGCTACGGTGGCCACCAGCGACACGATGGCGTCAAGCGGGAAGTAAACGCACCGTGCCCGCACGCCGGGCTCGCAGAGCACGTCTCCGGGACATAACTGCACCGCTTCGGACATGGCCAGCAGGCGCAACTGTGCATATCGAGGCAGGCGAGCAATCAGCAGGTTTTCCAGCATCGCTTGCCTCCCTGCAGGAGCGTGGCGTGCGCGTCGCCAAGCGTATTGCACCAGCCCCCTACAGGTTGAACCTGAAACCAGTGCGACGGGGCCTGACAGCAACGTTAGGAGCTGCCGGACGGCGCGTCAGTGCGGCGGCGTACAGTGCGCATTTCTTTTCGCCGAAGCAGGTTTTCGTGCGCTGGCGTACCCAGGACACCTGCCCTCAAACAGTGAGCTTTGCTTGGCAGTGTGTCTGAACATGCATACCGCCGGTGCGGCCATGACCGGAGCCGCCCATGAGTCCTGATCTCGATCCACGACAAAACCGCCTGCTGGCGGCCTTGCCGGCAGAAAACTTCGCGCGCTGGCAGGCGGCGCTGGAACCCATGGACATGCCGCTGGGCACGGTGCTTTACGAGTCCGGCGTCGCGATGACGGATGTGTATTTCCCCTGCACGGCCATCGCGTCACTGCTGTACGTGATGGAAAACGGTGCGTCAGCGGAAATCGCGGTCGTCGGCAACGAGGGCATCGTCGGCGTGTCGGTCTTCATGGGCGGCGAGACGACGCCCAGCCGCGCCGTCGTGCAGAGCGCGGGCCGCGGCTTTCGCTTGCGCGGCTCGTGGCTCAAACGCGAATTCGAGCAATCGGCGCCGGTGCTGCACCTGCTGCTGCGCTACACCCAGGCCCTCATCACGCAAATGGCCCAAACGGCCGTATGCAACCGCCACCATTCTCTTGACCAGCAGCTGTGCCGCTGGCTGTTGCTGAGCCTGGACCGGCTGCAGGGCCCCAATCTGGTCATGACGCAAGAGCTCATTGCCAACATGCTGGGCGTACGCCGTGAAGGCGTTACGGAGGCCGCCGGCGCGTTGCAGCGCGATGGGCTCATCCGGTACCGACGCGGGCACATCACTGTGCTGGACCGCGCCGCGCTGGAGCGCCGGACCTGCGAGTGCTATGCCGTGGTGCGCGGCGAATATGACCGCCTGCTGCCTGCCAGCACGGCGCAATAAGGCTGGTAGTCTCAAATTTCTTATAGGCCGCCCCCGCGCTGGCCGCTCACGCCCGGACCAAGAACAGTGGCGTTTCTAGCAATTTCAGCGCATGATGTTGCATTGCAGCAATCAAAAGGCTGCATAAGAGAAGTGGCGTCTCGTCAAAGTTGTCAGCAGGGCAAACACAACAACCATGGCATTGAATTCCTGTTAAGGCATTTTGAATGTGATATAGGAGCCGCCATAAAGCAAAAAAAGCCGCAATCCTGGCGAATAAAAATCTCCACCGCGTCGCCATACGAATTCTCGTTGTGCCCGCATCAATAACAACCGCTGTACGGCTACAACCGGCGGAATTTGAGAATAAGCATGGCTCAACATGAAACGCTGTTGGAAATGGCTCATCGCCATGTAGCCGAAGGCCAAGCGCGTGTGCTTGGGCAAACAGCCCTCGTTGCCAGCCTTGGCCAGCAAGGCCATAACACTGCCAAGGCCCAAGAACTGTTGGCGTCCTTCACAAACACGCTGCGGGTCATGCGCGAGGTACTGGCCCGCGAGCAGGAGCGAGAAGCCAAGACGCACAGGCGGCCATCCGGCCGTCGCTGAAGTCGCTCAACCGCCATCGGTAAGCGGCGTCAGCCCCATCCAGACAATCGCTGAGCTATCGGCGCTTTCCGTGGTTGCCAATGTCCTGCCACCCAATGCAACGGTGAGCAGGATGTACAAGACGGCAGCCGCTTTGAGGTGTACTCTTTGAATTTCCGGGAGCCTATAGCCCGCCCGCGGTTGCAAAGAACCACGCCCCGCCGCAGCCTCTCGCCATTTCGATCGACACGATCGACCACTTCACATACGGTCCAGTGGGACCGAGCAAGGCACCGGCGTATGGACTCCTTCAGCGAATTGAGGCTGGAGCGCGATGGCGCGCGGACCGCAGCCCAGGGTGGCAACTGGCGCACCAACCCCTTGCTGCAAGCGCAGAACATGCCGCAAGCCACCGGCGAGTCGCTAGGCACATGGTCCAGCCGGCACGATGCGTGGCAAAGGGGCTTCGAGGGCTATTTTGAGCTGACGCCTGACTTACGCCAGCGTTCCAGGGGGAAAACCGGCAATGAGGCATTTTCAACGCTGATTGAAGGCCGCGCGCAGTGGCTCTCAACCATGCGGGCCTACATGATCCGACATCCGAAGCTCATGCGGCGCCTGCCCTCAACTGCACGGCATGCCCACGCGCGAGATAGCCGCCCGCGGGATCTGACAATTACGGCGTTTGGCACCGCAAGCTCAAGGCCATCTGGCACGCAACTGTTCGCCATCGTCGACAGAGGGCATGGCCCGCAAGATGTCCTTGCGTCTGACGACATGGAACAAGGCGGTGTCGATGATTCGGCCCTGCAGGAGCTTCGTCTCAGGGCGGATCTCGGCATACGTTGCCTCGGATGGCGCTACGAGTACCGCGGCTTCCGCTACGACCGGCTTGCCGATGCGGTGGCGTACGCCAAACTGGACCGTGCAAGGCAGCCCCCGGGCAACTTCGGAGAGGCAGCGCTTGCCGATGAGGCGCCTTGCCTGCCTGCCGGGGAGGAGCGCCAAACCATGACGCAATGGGCCATAGCTTTCGACGCGGGAAGCTACCGCTTTCAAAACTTCCGGTATGAGCGCTTGAGCGATGCCCTTGCCTATGCCCAGCTTGTGAAGCGCCGACAGGCCGCAGATGAACCACGACTTCAGGCCTCCAAGGAGCAGTCACTGTGATGGCTCCTATGCCGCGTCAGCATGCCGGGGTTGAAGCCATGTCTTCAGCTTTTTGCCCCGCAACCAGCGACCATGGAGCACGGCGATGAGTAAAGATTGTCTTGCATCGCAGGCGCTGGTTGGCGAAATCGAGCAGCAGCTGCGGCTGGTACCGCTATTGCGGACGGCGCTGGAGGGTAATGCCCTGTTTGAATTGACCGTTGCCGCCCCAAGCTTCCACGAGCGTGACCACCATGGCCGCAACTGGGATGTTGCCGGTTTTCGATCCGGCTTCCTCTATTGGCCTCAATGCCACGACGAGTTTCGGCGCATCGTTGATCGGGTACGCGCCCGTTACGACCTAGCGCCATGAAGACGCCAAATCAGGTCACGTAGAACGTGGCCGGCTTGGAACCGTGCTTAGAGGGTGTAGACAATGGCGCAACTTGTACCGGGCGACGAAGCAAAACGCCGTGACGAGCCCGCTACTCGACCCGAGCACCGGACAGCTGGATCACGTGCTTCCATTTGGCCGCCTCGCTCTTGACCTGCGCAGCCATTTCTTGAGGCGTACTACCCTTGGGCACCACACCGCTGGCCTGCAGCGAGCTGCGCACCTCGGCACTGTCGAGCACCGCGTTGACTTCCCGATTGAGACGCTCGATGACTGCACGGGGTGTCCCGCTGCGAACGCTGATGTAGTTGACGGGAGCACCATCGAAACCCGCCAGCTCCTCGGCAACGGCCGGTACGTTGGGCAGGACCGGCGAGCGCTCCGGGGTTGCCACGCCCAGGGCCTTGAGCGCACCCGATTCGATCAGCGCACGGTACACCGCGATGCTGTCAATGGCCATGGAAACGTTGCCGGCCAGCAGGTCCTGCAAGGCGGGGCCCGTGCCGCGATAGGGAACATGCACGATGTCGATCCCAGCGCGGGCCTTGAACAGCTCGCCGGCCAGGTGGCTGGACGAGCCGATGCCGGCGCTGGCGAAGTTCAGCTTTCCCGGATGGGCACGTGCGTACTGGATCAGTTCCTTCACGCTCTTGACCGGAAGATCCTTGTTCACCACGAGCACGTTGGGCACGACGGCGACCCGGGCCACCGGTATCAGGTCCGCAACCGGATCGTAGGGCAGCTTCGCCATCAGGTAAGGGTTGGTGATCTGGGGCCCCGGGGTCGTGTACAGCAGCGTGTAGCCGTCGGCCGGGGCCTTGGCGACGGCATCCGCGCCAGTGGTGCCGCCCCCGCCGGCCCGGTTGTCGACGATGATGGGTTGACCCAGCCGCTTGGCGAGCGGGCCTGAGATGGCCCGCGCCACCAAGTCAGCACCACCGCCTGCGGCAAACGGCACTACCAGGCGGATTGGCTTGGTGGGCCAGGATTCGCCTTGAGCGTGGAGGACGCCTGGCAAGGCCAGGACGGGCAAGGCGAGGCTCGCGGCCAGGACACGGCGTCGCAAAAGGGCGGTCATGATGGTCTCCTTGGTTTCGTAAGCAGGCCGGGTCTTGGCCTATTGGCAGTCCGGTTGCATGGATGGAATCGCCACGCCTGAGAGCCAGTCGTGGATGTGCCGCAAGGCGTTCCTGTAATAGGCGCGCAGGTTCTCCGTGCTGGCATAACCAAGATGCGGACTCAACATAACATTGTCCAGTGCAAGCAGCCAATGGCCGGCAGGCAGCGGCTCTTGCCAATAGGCATCGAGCGCTGCCCCACCAATGCGGCGTTGCTCCAGAACCTGGCGCAGCGCGGCCTCCTGCACCAGCCCAGCCCGGGCGGTGTTGACGAGCAGAGCATCGCCTTTCATTCGCCGCAGGTCGGCTGCGCCGACGATGCCCTCCGTGCTCGGCGCGAGCACCAGGTGCAGCGACACCACGTCAGCCGCGTCAAACAACTCGGTTTTGTCCACGGCACGCGCGCCCGCCTCGGCTGCGCGCTCGGGCGCAAGGTGAGGACTCCAAGCAAGTATCTCCATCCCGAAGGCTGTGCCCAACCGGGCCATCTGCCGGCCGATTCGGCCCAGACCGACCAATCCGAGCACCTTGCCCTGTACCCGGCTGGACAGCGTGGGCTGCCAGACTCCGGCACGCAGCGCCAACTGCGACGCGAACAGCCGCTTGTGCCAGCCCAGGATCAAGGCCCAGGCCGTCTCGGCGGTCGCTCCTCGTGCCTGCGGGTCGCCCGCGGCGTTGCAGGTGGTGATGCCCAGCCGGGCACAGGCTTGCAGGTCGATGGCGGCATTGCGTGCCCCGAGATTGGTAATGAGGCGCAAGCGGGGCAGCCGCTCCAGGACGCTCGCCGGCAGTGGTGTGCGCTCGCGCATGACCACCAGCACGTCGGTGCCGGCAAGGCACCGCACCAATTCGTCCTCATTGTCCGCAGGCTCGCGCAGCACCTGAATCCTCGTGCCGGGTGGCAGTGACGACCAGTCCGCCATGTCCAGGGCCACGCCCTGGTAGTCGTCGAGCAGCGTCACCTCCAGGGGTGGCCGGCTCGTGCCGACCCTGGAGCCGTGGCTCGCTTTCGCCGTGGGTTCAGCGGCCACGGTAGGACGGCTTGCGCTTCTCGAGAAAGGCCTGCATGCCTTCCTTTTGGTCTTCGCTGTCGAACAGCCGCTCGAATACCCGCCGCTCCAGCGCCAGTGCCGTCTCCAGTGGCACGTCTGCGCCCTGGCGCAGCACCTCGCGAATGCCCTGCACAGCCAGTGGCGGCATGGCTGCGATCTGCTCGCCGATTTGCAGCGCGCGAGCCAGCGCCTGCCCTTTGGGCACCAACTGGCTCACCATGTTGGCGGCGTACGCATCCTCGGCCGGGATCATGGCGCCGGTGAGGGCCCACAGTGCCGTCTTGTAGCGGCCGGCACTGCGCAGCAGGCGCTGCGTACCGCCGGCGCCGGGCATGATGCCAACCTTGATCTCCGGCTGGCCAAAGCACGCATCCTCGGCTGCCACGATCAAGTCGCAGGCCAGTGCGAGCTCACAGCCCCCACCCAGCGCGTAGCCTTCGACCGCCGCGATCACCGGTTTACGGTTGCCTCGCACCACGTGGAAAACCTCGTCGGTGGCCAGGCGCACGTGGTCCATGGGACGCATGCCCGCCATCTCGGCGATGTCGGTGCCTGCGACGAAGTAGCCACCGGCGCCGGTCAGCACGACGGCGGCCACCGCGTCGTTGGCCGCCAGCGTGTGCAGTTGCTGCACGACGGCCTGCTTGACGGCCAGGTTCAGCGCGTTGCGGCGCTCTGGCCGGTCAATGGTGACGATGCCGACCGGCCCCTGGATTTCGGTGCGTACCATGTCAGTCATGAGGAGCTCCCTCCACAGTCGCCGAGGAATGCACCGCGCGCTGCAGCCAGACTGAGGGGCGGTAGCGGCCATCGCCGTAGGCCCGCGCCAGGTGCTGCATCACCGTCAGGACATGCGACAGGCCGATGCGGCGTCCCCACGCCATGGGGCCGATCGGGTAGTTCACGCCCATCTTCATGGCGGCATCGACATCCTCAGCCGAAGCCACGCCCTGGTACACCGCATCCGCCGCTTCGTTGACCAGCATCGCCACCGTTCGCATGACGGCCAGGCCGGGCACATCGGCCAGTACGGTCACCTTCTTGCCCAACACCGCGAACAAACCGATGGCCTTGGCCAGGTGTTCGGCGCTTGCCTGCAGCGGCGCGGCAAGCGCCACGCGCGTGCACTGGCTCCAGTCCAGTGCGAGGTCGAACAGCACGACCGGCTCGCCGGCCGCAGCCGAGCGCTCGGTGGCCGTGCGTCCGTCGCTGAGTGCCAGTGCCAGGCCATCCACGCGCAGCAGTCCGGCGCCGGCCGTGTGCTGCACCGCGATGGCTTCCTGGCCGCGCAGCACGTCCTCCAGCGCAGCGGCGGGGCCCAGGTGTCCTTCAACGCGAACCTGGGCAGGTCGAACCCCTTGGTCACCGGCTTCCTCGGGGACAGGTGGCGCTGCGCCCTCGCGGTAGTCGAAGAACCCGCGGCCGCTCTTTCGGCCCAGCCAGCCGGCGTCCACCAGTGCCTTTTGCACCAGCGAGGGCTTGTAGCGCGGGTCGTCGAAGAAACCCTGGTACACCGAGCGCGTGACGGCGAAGTTCACGTCGTGGCCAATCAAGTCCATCAGCTCGCACGGCCCCATCTTGAAGCCGCCGCTCTCACGCAGCACCGCGTCCAGGCCGACCGGCGAGGCGCCCTGTTCCTGCAGCACCCGCAACGCCTCGCCGTAGAAGGGACGGGCCACGCGGTTGACGATGAATCCCGGCGTGGAGCTGCAGGCGACGGGCACCTTGCCCCAGGCACGGGCGGTGTCGGTGATGCACCGCATCACCTCGGGTGCCGTCGAGTGGCCGGCAATGACCTCCACCAGTGGCAGCACGGTGGCCGGGTTGAAGAAATGCATGCCCACCACGCGCTCGGGCCGTGCCAGCCGGCCTGCCAGCGCGGTGACGGACAGCGACGACGTGTTCGTGGCGATGATGGCCTCGGGCTCCAGCTGCGCCTCGACGCGGCTCAGCACCGCGACCTTCGCTTCGAGATCCTCGACGATCACCTCGATCACCAAGCCCACGTCATGAAGCGCCGTGTCGGCAGCGGCCGGGACAATGCGTTCGAAGACGGCGTCACGCACTGCCGCATCCAAGCGCCCGCGCTGCACGCGCTTGTCAAGGCTGCGTTGGACCAGCGCCAGGCCCTTGTCGAGCGCCGCAGGGTTGTTGTCTCGCAGGTAGACGCGGTGGCCGGCCACGGCCGCTACTTCGGCGATGCCGCAACCCATGGTGCCGGCGCCGATGACGGCGACCGCCTTGGTCAGCGGCAAGGGAAAGGAAGAACGTTCATCCATCTATGGTCTCCATGTCTTGCAATAGGGGTCTGCAAAGCTTGTCGTGCAAGCTGGCCAGGTGGCACTGGCGAATCGGCTGCGCTATCCAACGCTTAGAGAACGACGCACGGCGGTGTCGCAACGCAGCGGCTGCGCGACCACTTCCAATCGAAATGGACGTTCCAAGCCCGGGCGGCGCGGAATCTCGGCATCGCTCCTGGCGATCGGGCTTTGAACGCACCTCAATGGGGCTTCATCGCGCTCGCCACGGCAAGGGCCCGTCGCCGGCTCAATTGTTCGGAGTGAGTCCCAGCGAGCGAATGATCGGCACCAGTTGCTTCTCGTCCGTCTTGACATGGGCGGCGAATGCTTCCGGTCCCATCACGGTGGACACGGCACCCAGCGTGGCGAGCGTCTCCTGCGCTTTCGGTGAAGACATGACCTTCACTTCGGTTGCCACGTTGATCACGAATTCGCCGCTTGCCTGGATATTGCGTGCCGTGTCCTTGATGGCACCGTCCCGCGTGGCCATGTTCACCGCCACCATGGGCGGGCTGGTCGAGACGTAGTTGTAGGAACTGATCCTTAACCCAAGACGCCGACTCCTTGAACCATGTCCGCCCGAGCCTGTACGGAGCCCATGGAAGTGCTCATCCATCGATGGGCTCCGTGGATTGAAAGGAAGGGCGCTTGCCAAGCTCGGCATGCCACTCGGCCAGGCGCGGCGCGCGGCTGCGCCAGCCGAATGCCTCGAAACGGTAGTCCAGATAGCCCAGGGCGCATCCGAGGCCAATATGACCAATCGAGAAGGTTGTCTCGGTCAGGGCCTGTGCCTCGTCGTCGAGCTGCCGCAGGCAGACCTCGGTCTTGAACTCAAAGGCATCAAGCAAGGGCTGCAGCGGTACGGCACGCTCGCGCTCGTTGCGCCAGAGGATCAGCGCATCGAGCAGCCCGTCAGCGAAGGCGTGCCACCTCAGGGCCTGCCACTTGTCCGGGCCCTGGTCCGGGAACAGCATGCCGCTCCCGAGGTCGTTGAGGTATTCGCAGATCACCGCCGAGTCGAACAGCGCAAAGCCGTTGTCGAGCACCAGCGTCGGAATCTTGGACAAGGGGTTGTCTTGCATCAGCCGTTCGTTGGGCTTGAGCATCGCTGCCACCGAGCGCACCAGCTCTAACCGGTCCGCCAGGCCGAGCTCATGGGCGCACACCATGACCTTGCGAACATAGGGTGACTTCGGCGACCAGTGCAGCTTCATCATCACAACACTCCCGCTTCACGCAGCGCCGCGATATCGGCGCTGCCGTATCCCAGCTCGGTCAGGATCTCGTCGCTGTGCTGTCCCAGCAGCGGCGGCGCCGAGCGGGTCTGCAACGGCGCGTCGGCAAAGCGCATCGGGCTGGCGACCTGGGGCACGTCGACGCCGGCCGGATGCGGAACGTGCTGGAGCATGCCGCGCGCTTTGACCTGCGGGTCCTTGAACACCTCGGCCACGCTGTTGATCGCCCCACAGGGCACGCCTGCGGCGTCGAGCGCCGCAATCAGCTTCTCGCGCTCCCACTCGGCAAACGCGTCGCGCAGCATTGGCGAGAGCTCGGCGATGTTGCGCACGCGCTGCGCGTTGGTCGCGAAGCGCTCGTCCTTGGGCCAGTCGCCCTGGCCGAGCACCTCGCACAACTTGGCGAACTGGCCGTCGTTGCCGACGACGAGGATCACGTCGCCGTCCGAGCAGCCGTAGACGTCCTGAGGCTGGATGTTCGGATGCGCGTTGCCGTTTCGCTTGGGCACCTTGCCCGAGACCAGGTAATTCATCGCCTGGTTGGCCAGCGTGGCGACCTGCACGTCCAGCATGCCGATGTCGATGTAGTCGCCCTTGCCAGTCTCGTTGCGCCGCGCCAGGGCCGCCAGCACCGACACCGCGGTGTACATGCCCGTCATCAGGTCCACGATGGGGATGCCCACCTTCTGCGGGCCGCCGCCGGGCCGGCCGTCCTTCTCGCCCGTCACGCTCATGAGGCCACCCATGGCCTGGATGAGGAAATCGTAGGCGGGCTGGTCACGCCGCGGCCCGGTCTGGCCAAACCCCGTGACGGAGCAGTAGATCAGGCGCGGATTGACCTTGCGCAGCGAGGCCTCGTCCAGGCCGTAGCGCGCCAGCGTGCCCGCCTTGTAGTTCTCCAGCACGATGTCCGCTTCCATGGCCAGCTGCTTCACGATCTGCTGCGCTTCTGGCTTGTCCAGGCTCAGCGTGATCGAGCGCTTGCCGCGGTTGACAGCCAGGTAGTAGCCGGCTTCCTTCGTATCCTGCCCCTGGGCGTCCTTGAGAAAGGGAGGACCCCAGGCGCGCGTGTCGTCGCCAGCGCCCGGGCGCTCGACCTTGATCACTTCGGCGCCAAGGTCCGCGAGGATCTGGGCCGCCCAGGGTGCAGCCAGGATGCGGCTGAGGTCGAGCACCTTGACGTGGGAAAGCGGTCCGCGGGAGGGGTTCATGGAGGGTCGTCCTTGTCTGTGTAGGCCTGTGGTCACTTTAGGCAGCGGCACTCGAGTTGCCTATGCAGGAAGCGGCAAAGCAGAAATGCACGCTGGCGGAGCGCCCATCGCAGAGCGCGCGGCCAGCCAGCGCGAGGCTTTGCCACACCGCTGGCGGTAGCCGTGGATCAGAAGGCGTGACGCATGCCCACGGAAAGTGCCTTGGGATCGTCGCCAGCCGACTTCGGCGCCACGCTGGTCGTGCCGCCGTAGAGACTGAGCGAGCTGGTCGCGTTGTTGGTCACCTGCCCGTAGGAGGTGTAGAGGAAGCTGCGCTTGGACAGCGCATGCTCGTAGGTCACGCCCCAGGTGGTTGCGCGACCCTGCGCCACGCCTGCCGGCCGGTCAAAGCGCGTCGAGGTCAGCTGCGTAATCACGCGCCCCGAGCCGACCGGGATCTGCCCGCCGATCCAAAACGCCCGCGTCCTGGTGGCCGTCGTGGCCTTGAGCGTGACGTTGCTCTCCGACGGGTTGAACGTGTAGTAGGCGCCGAAGAGCTTGACGAAGCCGAAATCGTACTGTCCGCCCACTTCATAGGCGGTTTGCCAGTCCGGGGCTGCCCCTGCGGGGAGGTCCTTGGCGTACTGGCGCAACCGCGCCAGCGAAGCGGTCACAGCCAGCGGGCCCGCACTGTAGGTCAGGCTTGCATTGGCAAGACGGCCGGAGCCGCTGGTGTTTTCATCCCCTGCCGCCAGCATCAGGCGCTCGGTCCACGCTCCCTGAGTAGCGCTGGCACTAATCGAGTTGTTGATCCGGGACAGCGCTCCGTGCCCGCCGTCGCCGGCCACCGACGCTGGGCTGGCAGACGCAAGGGTCGTCGCCTGCGCGTTGCCCCAGTACGTCTGGCCGAAGGCATCGGACAGCGTCACGCTCTGCCACAGCGGCGAGTACTGGCGCCCGGCCGTGAGGCTCCAGCGTGATGTCGAGAGCCCGACGAAAGCCTGACGGCCGAACAGCAGACCGCCCTGCTGCAGAGCACCGGTGTCGGCAGCGAAGCCTGATTCCAGCACGAAGTTGGCCGACAAGCCTCCGCCCAGATCCTCTTGCCCCTTGAAGCCAACTCGGCTTCCATAGCCGGTGCCTGATTGCAGCGTCTTGGTGCTGCCAGTGCCAGACCCCGCGCGCTCCACGTTGACCGACAGGTCCACGATGCCGTAGAGACTCACCTGGCTTTGGGCAAACGCACTGGCCATCGGCGCTGCGAGAGCGAGAACGAGAAAGGCCTTCCTGCACATGATTGGTGTCTCCGTCTTGGGTTGTGGCGGCCAGCCAGATCCGGGCCGCCGTGGGCGGCGAATCTAGGGACAGCGCTTCAAGGCAGGTAGCCACCGCCGGCACATAGCTGCTATGTGCTTTGGGTCACGGCGCATTGCGGCTACGCAGCGCCTCCACTGCACACATGGCCCTTGCCGGCTCCTGCATAACAGTTGTGTCGCGCATGCGCTGGGTGCGCTGTCAATCGCTCTATAGATTGCCGGCTTCCCCTGGCCTCCATGAGATTCACCATGTCCCACCATGCTTTCATCTGCGATGGCGTTCGAACGCCGTTCGGCCGCTACGGCGGCGCGCTTTCCAGCGTTCGCGCGGACGACCTCGGCGCCGTGCCGCTCAGGGCCCTGGCTGCGCGCCATCAAGGCGTGGATTGGGAAGCCTTCAACGACGTGATCTATGGCTGTGCCAACCAGGCTGGCGAGGACAACCGCAACGTCGCGCGCATGTCGCTGCTGCTGGCCGGCCTGCCGGTGAGTCTGCCCGGCAGTACCGTCAACCGCCTGTGCGGCTCCGGCATGGACGCCATCGGTACCGCGGCACGTGCCATCAGGTGCGGTGATGCCGAGTTGATGCTCGCCGGCGGTGTCGAAAGCATGAGCCGTGCGCCCTTCGTGATGCCCAAAGCCACGTCGGCCTTCAGCCGCCAGAGCTCGGTAGAGGACACCACGATCGGCTGGCGCTTCGTCAATCCGGCCATGAAGGCCGCCTACGGCGTGGACTTGATGCCCGAGACGGCCGAGAACGTCGCCGCCGACTTCGGCATTTCCCGCGAAGACCAGGACCGCATGGCGCTGGCCAGCCAGCTCAAGGCCGTGGCGGCGCAGGAGTCCGGCTTCTTCGATACGGAGATCACGCCGGTGACCATTCCCCAAAGGAAGGGCGAGGCGCTGGTCGTCGCGAAGGACGAGCATCCGCGCCAGACGTCACTGGAGGCGCTGGCCCGGCTCAAGGGTGTGGTGCGGCCTGACGGCACGGTGACCGCCGGCAATGCTTCTGGCGTCAACGATGGCGCCTGCGCGCTGATGCTGGCCAGTGAGGCTGCCGCAGCACGCCAGGGCCTGACACCGCGCGCACGCGTGGTGGGCATGGCCACTGCGGGTGTCGCGCCACGCATCATGGGTATCGGCCCGGCGCCGGCCACGCAAAAGGTGTTGCAGCTCACCGGTCTGCAGCTCTCGCAGATGGACGTGATCGAGCTCAATGAGGCCTTCGCGGCGCAAGGCCTGGCGGTGCTGCGCCAGTTGGGCCTGCGCGACGACGACCCGCGCGTCAACGCATGGGGCGGCGCCATCGCGCTGGGCCACCCGCTGGGCGCCAGCGGTGCACGGCTCGTCATCACGGCCGTGAACCAACTGCAGCGCACGGGCGGGCGCTACGCGCTGTGCACCATGTGCATTGGCGTGGGGCAAGGCATTGCCGTCGTGCTCGAACGCGTTTGAGGCCGCAGGGTTTCGCGTCGTGCATAGCTGAATTGCCGGCTACCTGCCTACCTGGAGGCCGCCGGGCCGACCACACTCGAATCGATCCACAAACACGGAGACATCATGCGCAGAAGATTCCTGTCGTCGATGAGCGGCCTGGCAGCACTGGCCCTTGCCGGCACGAGTCCGCTGGCCCAGGCCCAGGCCCAGGCCCAGGCCTGGCCGGCCAAACCGATGCTTCTCATCGTGCCCTATGCCGCTGGTGGCCCCAGCGACGCCATCGCGCGGATGCTGGCCAAGAAGGTCGGCACTCAACTCGGCCAGCCCGTGATCGTTGACAACCGCGCTGGTGCCGGCGGCACGATCGGCGTGGCAGCCATGGTCAAGGCCGCTCCTGACGGCTACACCTTTGCCTTCACCGGGCCTGGCCCTCTGGCGGGCATGCCTACCCTGATGAAGATGCCGTATGCACAAACCGATTACGAATACGTCACGCTGGCAGCACGGGTGCCGTCGGTCATCGTGGTCGGCTCGGGTTCAGGCATTTCAAGCCTGTCCGATTTGATTGGCAAGGCCAAGGCTGCTCCCGGCAAGCTCAACTATGGATCGGCTGGAAACGGGACAACCCCTCACATTGGCGCTGAGCTGTTGAAGCTGGAAGCTGGCGTCGATATCACCCATGTGCCCTACAAGGGCGCGGCGCCAGCCGTCACGGCGCTGTTGGGAGGAGAGGTTCAAGTGGCCATGGTCGACGTCACGCCGGTCCTGCAGCACGTCAGGGCCGGCAAGCTCAAGGCACTGGCTGTCGCCAGTGCCTCGCGTGCCACGCAGCTGCCGGATGTGCCAACGACCAGGGAGGCCGGGCTGCCCGGTGTGCAGATGGACACCAACTACGGGTTCATCGCCCCGAAGGGCGTGGCGCCCGACGTGCTGAAGAAGATGCGCGAAGCCGTTGCGACCGCGTTGCAGTCGGACGAGATCAAAGACCAATTTTCCAAGCAGGGTGCCGTTGCAGTGGGTTCGTCACCGCAGGAGTATGCAAAGCTCATGGCTGCCGAATATGACAAGTGGCACGCGGTGGTTTCCCGCGCCAAGATCACCCTCGATTGAGCCGCGCATGAAGATCGTCGATGTGGCCATTCAGCCTTGCGTTCAGCGGCTGCGCGACCCGAGCTGGAAGTTCGCCCGGGCCACCGTGCCGCATCTCGAGGGCCACGTGGTGACCTTGACGGATGAGGACGGCGTGCGGGGGTCGGGTTATGTCCATGCCATACCCGCCATCACGACCCACGGCGACGGTGCCGCTGCGGCGCTGGCTCTGCTGTCGCCGCTGCTGCTGCAGCGGCGAGTGGATGAGCTGTCGGCCTTGATCGAGCAGATCGATGCAACGCTGGCCTTCCAGCCGAGCGCGAAGGCCGGAATCGACATGGCCTTGCACGACCTGATGGCCCGGCGCCTGGGCGTGCCCATCCACGTGCTGCTTGGAGGCAAGCTGCGCGATGCCATTCCGCAGGCGCGCATCCTCGCGATCAAGAGCCCGGTGGACATGGCCCGCCAGGCTGTCTGCCGCGTCGAGGAAGGCTTCGGCCAGCTCAAGCTCAAGCTCTCAGGCGACACCGCGCTCGATGTGCAGCGCGTGGCCACGGTGCGCGATGCCGTGGGGCACGGCGTCCAGCTGACGCTGGACCCGAATCAGTCCTACGCAGCCAAGTCCTTCATGCGCGCCTTTGCCCAGATGGAGCGGCATGACATCTGCCTGGTCGAGCAACCGGTGCCTGCCGCTGACTGGGCCGGACTTGCGTTGTTGACCCAAAGCCTGCCCGTGGCCATTGAAGCGGACGAGAGCGCGCAGACCGTGCACGACGTCTTCCGGCTGGTGGCCGATCGTGTCGTTGACGTGATCAACCTCAAGCCGACCAAGCTGGGTGGCCTGCGCCGCTTCGTACAAGCCGTGCAAATCTGCGAGGCCGGTAACGTCGTCTGTCGAGTTGGTGCCACGTTCGGCCCTGCGCTGCTGCAAGCCATGAACGTGCAGGCGGCCAGTGTGCTCAAGGCCATGCCCTATGCGTGCGAGCTGTCCGAGCACCAGCACCTGCTTGACGACCCTTTCACCGAGCTGCCCGTCACCGAAGGTCTCATCGCCGTGCCTGGTGGCCCGGGCTGCGGCATCGGATGGGCCAGCGAGCCCCAACATTGAAAACTGGAAACCCCCATGGACGACCTTACTCAACTGCGCGTCACCATCGAACAACACATTGCGATCCTGACGATGGACAGCCCGCCGGTGAACGCGCTCACGCGCGTGCTCAATGATGAGATCACCCTCGCGCTGGATCGCATCTCGGAGCTGGACGAGGTTCGTGTCGCGGTGCTTACTGGAGCCGGCAAGGTTTTCTGTGCCGGCGCCGACCTCAAGGGACGTGCCGAGAACATCAAGGGGCCGGGCGACATGCCTGCGCACTCGCGGCGCACGCGCGAGTGCTTCCATGCCATCCGCGAGTGCGCCAAGCCCGTGATCGCTGCCATCAACGGCGCAGCGCTCGGCTCGGGCTTGGCCATGGTGGCATCGGCAGACGTGTTGATCGCCTCGGAGAAGGCCTCGCTGGGACTGCCTGAAGTGGATGTGGGTCTGCTTGGGGGTTGCCGCCACGCCATGCGGCTGTTCGGACACTCCAGGCTGCGCCGCATGATGCTCACGGGCTACCGTGTGTCCGGCGAGGAGCTTTATCGCCTGGGCATTGTGGAAGCGTGCACGGCATCGGATGAGCTGATGCCTGCGGCCATGGAACTGGCAGCCACCATCGCTTCCAAGAGCCCCGTGTCCACGCGGATGGGCAAGCACACCCTCAACACCATCGAGGACATGAGCTTGCGCGACGGCTACCGCTACGAGCAGGACATGACGGCCCTGATAGGCAAGACCGAAGACGCCAAGGAAGCGCAGGCCGCATTCCGCGAAAAGCGCCCCCCGGTCTTCAAAGGCTGCTGACCTTCAAGGGGCCAGTGACCTGGCCCAGTCGACGATGATGTCGGCCACAGCCTTGGGCTGTTCCGGCACCATCGCGTGGCTGGCGTGCGACACGACACGCACGGTGACCTTGTCACCCAGCACCTGCTCCAACTCCCCGCGCGTCGATGGCGGGCGCCACGGGTCGGCGTCTCCTTGCAGATCCAGGATCGGTGCATGGGTCACGGGCCACCAGGCGTCCTTGGGCGGCCTGGTGCCGGCGCGGCGGTAGGCCTCGCGCAGCTCGGGATGCCATCCCTCAAGCCATGGCGACGGATCATTGCCCGGTGCAAAGAACCCAAGACGCAGGTGATGCAGTCGCTCGGATTCAGGACGTGACGCGTCGGACGCAAGCTCCAGCGACTCGGCCACGCCCGGCGGGAAGGTGCGCGCCGCACCGGCCATCACGACCACGCCACGAACACGTTCAGGATGTTCCAAATCGGTCACGCGGGCGATGAAGTGTCCGAAGGCATGGCCGACGATCACCGACCGGCCTCCACCCAGCTGCTCGATCGTGTGGGCGACGTCCGCGGCCAGCACGCTCAAATCCAATCCGTCCATGGGGCCACGGCTGCGAGCCATGCCACGCGGCTGGGGCCGCAGCACCCTGAAACCTCGTGCGGCAATCTGCTGTGCCAGATCATCGAAGTCCATGGAGTCACGCATCGAGGAGGGCAACAACACGATGGCCGGTCCTGGCTCGCCATCGACGAGGACCTCGATCTGGGCTTCGTCACGATGCAGCAGTTCAATCATTCCTATCTCCGGTCGAGGCGGCGGTCGGCCGTGGCCAATGATCAGTCCACCGTGGCGCCTGACTTCCTGACGATTTGTGCCCACTTCGGAATCTCGGTGCGAATCAGCGCAGCCAGCGCTGCGGGGGTGCCGAATGCAGGCTCAATGCCCTGGGCCGCGAGTTGAGCCCTCAAGTTGCCGTCCGCCATGGCCCGGCCCAGCGCCGCATGCACCGTGGACAGCACGTCCTGTGGCGTGTTGGCGGGTGCGAAAAGACCCAGCCAGTTCGACACGTCGTAGCCGGAGAGCCCCGCCTCGGCAATGGTGGGTACCTTCGGCAGCACGGCCAGGCGCGACTTGGACGTAACGCCCAGCGGCACCACCTTGCCGGCCTTGATGTGCTCCTCGTAAACCACGTAGGAATCGAAAGTCATGTCGATGCGGCCTGCCAGCACATCCACCAGCAGCGGGGAGCTTCCCTTGTAGGGCACATGAACCATCTGCACGCCGGCCAGCGACTCGAACAGTGCACCCGCGAGATGGCTTGAGCTGCCATTTCCCGCCGATCCATAGGTGAGGCTGCGGGGCTTGCTGCGGGCCAGCGCAACAAGATCGGCGACGCTGCGGACGTTCAGCAACGGGGAGACCACAAGCACCCGGGGCGTGATGTGGGTCAGGCTGATGGGCGCGAAGTCCTTCACAGGGTCGTAGCGCAACTTGGGATACAGCGCGGGATTGATGGCGTGAGTTCCCATGGTGCCGAAGAACAGCGTGTAGCCGTCTGCCGGCGATCGGGCCGCTGCTTCGGCCGCGGTGGCGCCGCCGGCCCCCCCGCGGTTGTCCACGATGACCTGCTGGCCAAGCTCAGCGCCGAGCCGTTGTGCCATGCCTCGCGCCATGGCATCAGCGGCTCCTCCCGCGGGAAACGGAACGATCAGCCGCAGGGGCTTGTCGGGAAAGGCTGCGTGCGCAAGGCTGGCCAGTGCCATCAGTCCTGCCGCAACCAGTGCCTTGGTCCTGCTCGTGGGCATGTCTCAGTCCAGCTTGGCACCCACGGCCTTGGCCAGGGTGCCCCACTTGGCAGACTCTGCCTTCATCAACTGGCCGAAGGCCTCCGGAGACCCGACCGCAGGCAACACGCCTTGCGCTTTGAGAAACGCCACCGAGTCCGGATGCTGCACGGCCTTTTTCAAGGCCGCGTTCAGACGAGAAACGACCTCGGGCGGTGTACGCGCCGGCACGAGGAGTCCGTACCACGTGCTGGCGACCACGTTGCGCAACCCTGCCTCAGCGGTTGTCGGCACATCGGGCAGGACGCTGGAGCGGGTGAGCGAGGTAACGGCCAGCGGTCGCAGTTGGCCGCCTTTCACGAACGCGACCACGGCCGACACGTCGGCCACCATCATGTCGGCAGTGCCTGCGATCACATCGTTCAAGGCGGGCGCTGCGCCTCGGTAAGGGACGTGGGTCAGCTCGACGCCAGCCTCCTGCCTGAGCAGCTCAGCGCCCATTTGCGTCGTCGTGCCCCCACCAGCCGAGGCAAAGTTCACCTTGCCCGGATTCGCCTTGGCGTGTTTCAGCAAGGCTCCCAAATCCTTGAACGGGCTGTTGCGGCCCACCACGATGACCATGGGCGTACTGATCGCCTGGCCCACGGGGATCAGATCACGGTCCGTGTTGTAGGGCATCTTGGGACTCAGTGCCGGAAAGATGACCAGCGCTCCCGTGCCGGAGAACAGCATGGTGTAGCCGTCCGCAGCCGAGCGCGCGACTTCGGCGGCACCTAACGTCCCTCCAGCGCCGGCCTTGTTGTCCACGAGCACCTGTTGCCCAAGTTCGGTACCCATGTGAGCGCCAAGTTGGCGGGCCAAGCCATCGGCAGGGCCCCCAGCGGTGAAGGGCACGACGATACGCAGCGGCTTGGAGGGCCAAGCCTGCTGTGCGAAAGCAACTGGGGCACAGCACAGGGACAGTGCAACGAGGAGGGAGCGGCGGGAAGTTTTCATGGCTGATTCCATCAATGAAGCGTGGGGGACCGTTGGTCCATGCAGCAGAGCCCAGCATCGGTACGACTCTAGGAGCCGACTGCCGTCATGCCTATGCGTCCAAGCGGCAAGGCTGTTTTGCGCTTGGGCGCATGGCAGGAGCCGGTCCAGGCCTGGATTCAGAAAATGTGTCGAACGCCTTCTGGCAGCGCCAACGTCAAGCCGTCACCGCGCATGCAGTAGCGGCATCGGGCACTTGCCGAAATGGAAGTGGCGCACAAAGGCAGGGCTGGCACCTGAAGATCGGCTTTGCGCTCTTACCCCTGGTGGCGCTCGGCGTCCAGCTTTGCCAACAACTCCGGCAGACGGGCCTTGGCGTCCTGCTGCTCTTCGGCATAGAGGCTGCGGCCATGCGCATCGATGCCCACGGTGACCGGCCCCAGGCCCTCGACCTTGAGCCGCACAAGTCGATAGTGCACAAGCATGTCGCTCCAACCCACCTCAACGACTTCCTTGATGGCTTGCGACAGCAACGTGCAGCCGCCACCCAGGAACGACAGGTAGACGCTGCCCACTTCCTGCATCGCAGCGGCGCAGTGTTCGTCAAGCCCGCCCTTGCCGCCAACGGCATGCCACTGCAGGCCGCGGATCAACCGTGGCATGAATGGATTGAAGCGCGTGCTGGTCGTGGGATTGAGATACAGGAGCTCGAAGCGGCCCTCCACCTCGCGGCTGAAACTGCCGAGGTGGAACAGCGAGGCGCCCTGCAAGTCCATGGGCAGTGGCTCGGCGCCGTCCAGGCAACGCAACATTCGCTCGTGCGTGGGCATGCCGGCCGTGATGACGATCTCGCCGTCAATGATCACTTGGTCGCCCGCGCGCAGCATGCGGGCATCGTCCGCTGACAGCGGAAAGGTCATGCGGTGTGTCGTGATGCTCATGCGCTCACTCCATCCATTCGACACGGCCGTCGTTGAAGAGACGCGCCCGGGTGCGGCGGTTGATCCAGCAGTTGAAGGCCACGGCCACCGGCGTGAAGCCGTGCCCGGCGGCGTAGTTCACGTGCACGGCCAGGGCCGTGGCGTCGCCGCCTGTGCCCATGGGGCCGAAGCCCGTGGCATTGACGGCCCGCGTGAGCCGCTGCTCCATGGCTGCGACCATGGCTTCTTCATGCGTGCTACCGATGGGACGCAGCGTGGCTTCCTTGGCCATCTTGGCCGCGTAATCGAAAGTGCCCCCGATGCCTACGCCAATGACCACCGGCGGACAGGGCTGCGATCCTGCCTTGATCACGGTCTCCATCACGAACTTCTCGATGGTGTGCAGGTCGGGAAAGCTGAAGATTTCCAACGCGGCCCAGCGTCCGGATCCCAACGCCTTGGGACTGCAGGTGATCTCGACGAAGTCGCAGTCATCGACCAAGTCGAAGGTCACGATGGGCATGCTCTTGCCCTTGTAGCCGCGCTCCAGCGTCAGCGGGTTGGTCACGTGCGGCAGCAAGGGCGGCGTGATGGTGGCCACCAATTCGTCGAAGCCCTGCGTGATGGCTTGCCGCACGCTGCCCTGAAACTGCGCCTGGGCGCCAACCCGAACGAAATACACGGGGATGCCGGCGTCCGAACAGACGAAGTGCTCGTTGCGCTCCGCGGCCTCCGCGCTCTTGAGCATGATGCGCAGCGTGTGCTTGGCGGTTTCGTTGCGCTCGGCAAGGTTGAGGCTGTGCAGTGCCGCCTTGGTGTCCTCTGGCACGCGCTTGAGCGAGCGCTCGTAGAGCGCGGCAGTGACTGCCTTGATGGTGTCGGATGGAATGGCCATGAGATCAGTTCAAAAGGGCTGGCTTGCTCGGGTTACAGGCCGGCTGCTTCCAGCGCAGCTGGGTTGACGATGTGCTCGGGTCGCTGGCCTTGCAGTACGGCGATCACACTGCGTGCCACCGACAACGCCACGCGGTCCATGGACTCGCGGGTGAAGGTCGCCATGTGCGGCGTTACCACGATGCCAGGCACATTGATCAGCGGACTTTGGCTTCCGGCGCCTTGAGCTTTCAGCACGTCAACGGCCGCACCGGCGAGGTGTCCGCCTCGTACGGCCTCGGCCAACGCCTGTTCATCGACAAGTCCGCCGCGTGAGGTATTGATGAGGTAGGCCCCCGGCTTGAACCAAGCCAGGGTGCGGGTATTGATCAGGTCCTGCGTGTCAGGCGTGAGCGGGGCATGCAACGACACGAAATCCGCTTCGCGCAGCGCTTCTTCCAGCGATACGAAAGTGATGCCCTGCTCGCGGGCAAAGGCGTCGTCCGTGTTCCTGCTGACGGCCAGCACGCGCATATCGAACCCTCTCGCTCGCTTGGCCACTGCCTTGCCAATTCGGCCCAAACCGACGATGGCCAGCGTCTTGCCCCAAGCCTCGGTCCCGGTGACCCGGTCCCAGCGGCCCTGGCGCACGCTGTCCGCAGCGATGGCGATCGCGCGAGTGGCCTGCAATAGCAGGCCAAATGTGAAGTCTGCCACGCTTTGATCGTTGGTACCCGATGCCACCGTCACCAGCACACCGCGGCGACTCGCCGCTTCCAGGTCCACCGTGTCATAGCCCACGCCGGGTCGAGCGATGACCTTCAGCCTGGACACGGCATCGAGCAGGCGACTGGTTACCGGTTCCATGGCGAGGACCAGCGCATCGACTTCACGGGCCTGGTCGATCAGCCACTGCTCGTCGAAGGGCAGCGGCGGGTCCTTGACCATCACCTCGTGTCCGGCTTGCTCAATCAATTTCAGCGCTTGAGGTGAACCGGCCACAGACTTGGCCGTGATGAGTACGCGGCCGCGACGCATCGGTGAAAGAGTCGACTCCATTTGTCTCCACGTGCGAATGGTTATTGCGGTCCTGGTGCCTCAACTGCCGTGGGCCGATAACCGGCGCGCTGTTCTGTGGCCTCTAGATGGATAAGCACAGGCATGGCTGTCTGTCGTCTTCGGCCCCTGGCGTCTTGGCTCAGCAAGCTTACTGACGCGGCAAGGCCGCGACATGCGCTCGAGTGCAAAGCTGCTGTGTCGCTTCAAGAATGGCCGAGCGTACTTGGGGACTCAACCTCTCGGGCGTTGATCTGCGAGATACCTCTGTGCATCGCAACGACCGGCTGAATGCACAGAGGTGCGCACCGTGATGACCTTCACCGCATCAGTGCTCTGCATCGTGGCGATGGCGTTGCCGGCGTAGATGGGACGTTCGAAGGTGTCCGGGCTCAGGACCTTGGTGATGTCGCTGAGCTGTGCCACGTCGAGCCTGGCAGCCACGCGCGGAGCGGCATTGCAGTCGTTGGCGGTGGAGGGGAACAGGATGTGGCA